>JAJDDR010000236.1 GCA_029260255.1 Phycisphaerae bacterium | reverse complement strand
TTGTCCACCGCCCACGCGCTGACCAGATGAAGCGGGCCCGGTCCGTTCTTATGATCATGCGACCGCCGCTTGGTCTTGCCGTCGATCGCAACGACACGGTTGCAGCCGGTGCGTTCAATCAATAGACTGGCGATCCACAATTCGCAACACTCTTGGAACGCCTCGGGTTTCAGCGCCGTAAGAACACGACGAATGCAGTCACGAGACGGTATGCCGTTGGGCAGTTCAAGGAACTGTTTCAACCAATGCTCTTTCGCTTTGGCCCAAGCATTGATGGAGGTCGGGCCATCGGCAGACTCCTTCCGCAAAACTCCCTCGCCGTCCCATTCGGCGAGCTTGCAGCAGGTGTAGCCGATCGCGCTCCATCGCGCCAGTCTACCTATCTTGCACATTTATGCGCGATGACCTTGGGGGCGGTTTGGGATTCGATGGTTTGGAGAGAGGCTTCGTCTCCGCGGGGACGGCTGGTGGGTGTGCTGTTCGGCGGGAAGTCGTGTTGGGGCGAGGACATGGTCGGCTGCGCATCCGCAGGTTACGCAGATTGCGCAGATTTGGGAGGCGGAGGCTGCGTTGAGTGAGCTTTTTTCTGCGCAATCTGCGCAATCTGTGGATTTCAAACATCTCGGGGTTGGGTGCGAATCACGACGATGGGCGGCGGCGTACTGATGCCGCAGAGCTGCGGTTGCCCGGTGACTCGTCAATTGAAGTGTGTGTTCCGCGAACTCCAAGTGTGTGTCCCCCGAACTCCGCGGAATCTCCAGAGCCCACAGCGCGGGGCAGCGCCGCCTGCGATATTTGCTCCCCTTGGGCTCGTTCGCTAAGCTCCCCACGCGGGCCGGGGGCTTAACCACAACGAGATGGGCGGAATGATGATGCGTTTGATGCTGTGTTGGCTGCTCGCCGCGCCTGCGGTCGCGGGTGCCGGCGGTCGGGACCGGTGCTGTGTTACCCCGATGCACGGGCCGGAAACGCCCTGGTTTCCGTCAACGGCCGGTGGCGGAGACGAAGCAGTCGATGATGAAGAAGATGTTGAGGCCGACGAGGGCGAGAAAGAGAAGTGGGACATCGAAAACCCGCCCGGAACTGCGTCGGAGGTCGCCATTGACACGAGAACCGGGACGTGGATGAGCCTCGACGTGAGCCCCGACGGTGGGCAAATCGTCTTCGATCTTCTGGGTGACATCTACACCCTACCAATCACCGGCGGGTCGGCGACGGCACTGCGGACCGGGTTGGCCTGGGACATGCAGCCGACGTTCAGCCCGGATGGCACCAAGATCGCGTACACCAGCGACGCCGGCGGCGGCGACAACGTCTGGATCATGAACCGCGACGGTTCCGATTCCGTGCAAGTGACCAAGGAGAACTACCGCCTGCTCAACAGCCCGGTGTGGACGCCCGACGGCGACTACATCGCGGCGCGCAAGCACTTCACGTCGAAGCGATCGCTCGGGGCGGGCGAGATCTGGCTGTACCACCGCACGGGCGGCGAGGGGTTGCAGATGACCGAGCGCCCCAACGATCAGAAGGACCTCGGCGAACCCGCCTTCTCGCCGGATGGCCGGTACCTGTACTACAGCCAGGATGCGACAGGTGGTGACACTTTCCAGTACAACAAGGACTCCAACACCGGGATCTACGCGGTCAAGCGGCTCGATCGCGAGACGCGCGAAACGGTGACGTTCGTCAGCGGCGCGGGCGGTGCGGTCTGCCCGACGCCATCCCCGGACGGCAAGCGTCTCGCGTTCGTGCGTCGCGTTCGATCAAAGTCGGTTCTCTTCCTGCAAGAGGTGGAATCGGGTGCGGAGTGGCCGATTTGCGACAAGCTCGAGCGCGACATGCAGGAAGCGTGGGCGATTCACGGGCTCTACCCGGATATCGCCTGGACGCCCGACAGCCGGTCCATCGTGTTCTGGGCCGGCGGGCGCATTCACCGCATCGATGTTGCCACGGGCGCGGTGGACGAGATTCCGTTTCACGTGCAAGCCACGCGAAAGGTATATGAGGCCCTGCGTTATCCCGTTGAGGTGGCGCCGGACCGATTCGGCGTGAAGATGCTGCGATGGGTGGAGGTCGCACCGGCGGGCGACAGGGTCGTCTACCAGGCGTTGGGGCACTTGTACATGCGGGACCTGCCCGACGGCGTGCCGCGGCGGTTGACCGCACAGACCGACCACTTCGAACACTACCCGTCTTTTTCACGCGATGGGAAGTGGATCGTCTACACGACTTGGGATGACCGCGACCTCGGTTCCGTTCGTGTGGTCTCAGCCGATGGCGGCACGGGGCGGACCGTCACCAAGAGCCCCGGCCACTACGTCGAACCCGTGTTCGCGCCCGATGGCAAGCGTATCGTCTACCGGAAGATCGGCGGCGGTTGGCTGCGTAGCCCCCGCTGGTCGCGCGATCCGGGGATCTACCAAGTGAGCGTCACGGGTGGAGAGTCAGAGCTCGTAACCAGGAACGGGGGTAGCCCGCACTTCGGTTCCGCAAGCGACCGCGTGTTCCTGACGCACAACGAGAGCGATCCCAAGAAGGACCGCCGGATGCTCATGAGCATCGAACTCGACGGAAGCGATGAGCGCACGCATCTGGTCAGCACGAACGCGGTGGAATACCGTGTCTCTCCGGACGGCAAGTGGGTGGCGTTCGTCGAGCGGTTCAACGCGTACATCGCGCCGTTCGTCGCCACGGGCAAGGAAATCGAGATCGGTCCGAAGTCCAAGGCACTTCCGCTTCGGCGGGTCTCCCGCGACGCGGGGCAGTTCCTGCACTTCTCCGGCGACAGCAGAAAACTGCACTGGTCTCTCGGGCCTGAGTTGTTCACCCGTGACCTGACGGATGCGTTCGACTTTCTGCCCGGCGCTCCCGACGAGGTTCCGGAACCGCCGGAACGGGGTGTGAACATCAGCTTCGAGGCAGAGTCGGACATACCCGCCGGATCCGTGGCGATCGTCGGGGCCCGACTCATCACCATGCGCGCCGACGAAGTGATCGAGGACGGCACCGTCGTGATCCAAGGAAACCGCATCGCCGCCGTCGGTCGCCGCGACGACGTCGTTGTTCCCAGCGGTGCGCACATTATCGATGGCGGCGGCCTGACGGTGACTCCGGGCTGGGTTGACGTTCACGACCACGGCGCCCACGGTGGCGACGGGATCATCCCGCAGCAGAACTGGGGCCGGCACGCGACGCTGGCGTTCGGCGTCACGACGACGCACGATCCATCGAACGATACGAACACCGTGTTCGCATCCGCCGAGATGGCCCGCGCGGGGGCGATCCTCACGCCGCGCGTGTTTTCGACGGGCACGATTCTCTACGGCGCGTCCGGCTGGTTCAAGGCCGAGGTCGACGGGCTGGAGGATGCGCGCTCACATTTGCGCCGGCTCAAGGCCGTCGGTGCGTTCAGCGTCAAGAGCTACAACCAGCCGAGACGAGATCAACGCCAGCAGGTCATCGCGGCCGCCCGGGAGTTGGAGATGATGGTCGTCCCCGAAGGCGGTTCGCTGTTTCAGCACAACATGACCATGATAGCCGACGGTCACACCGGCATCGAACACTGCCTCCCCGTTGCTCATGCGTACGACGATGTTATGCAGTTCTGGTCACCGACCGGCACGGGGTACACGCCGACGCTCGTCGTGGCCTACGGCGGGATATCCGGCGAGCGCTACTGGTACGAGCACACCAACGTCTGGGAAAACGCGCGATTGTCGACCTTCGTTCCGCGGTTCGTTATCGATCCGCGATCCCGGCGCAGGACGATGGCGCCGCAGAACGAATACAACCACATCGACGCGGCCCGCCTGTGCAAGGAACTCGTTGATGCCGGTGGTCACGTGCAGCTCGGCGCGCACGGCCAACTCGCGGGGCTTGCGGCCCACTGGGAAACATGGATGTTCTGTCAGGGTGGCATGAGCCCGATGGAGGCGATGCGGGCTTCGACGCTCGACGCGGCTTTCTATCTCGGGCTCGACGGCGACATCGGATCGATCGAACCGAGTAAACTCGCGGACCTCGTGATTCTGGAAGACAATCCGCTCGACGACATCCGCAACACCGAGCACATCCGTCTCGTCCTGCTGAACGGTCGCGTCTACGATGCGCGAACGCTGAACCGCCTCGGCGCAGATCCACGAGAGCGCGAGCCGTACTTCTGGGAGCACAGCGTTGAAGGAAGGTAGAATGTGTTTCAATCTTCGTTGGCGGCGCGAGGTGTGTTGGATTCTCGCCGTCGTGATCGTGAGCGGTCTCGCTTGTGCACCGCGGCAAATAGCGGTGCGTCAACGACGCGCCGTCGCGGCGTCCACCGTGCGCGAGGAGGTCCGCCGGCGGTACGCCAAGCGCGAGTATCGCATCCCCATGCGGGACGGCGCGACGCTCTTTACGGCGGTCTACACGCCGAAGGGCACTTCGCAGGCGTACCCGATCATGATGTTGCGTACGCCCTACGGTGTCCGCCCGTACGGCCAGAGTTCCTACCCCGACACGCTCGGTCCCAGCGAGCACTTCATGAGGGACGGGTACATCTTCGTCTACCAGGATGTCCGTGGCCGCTACATGTCGGAAGGAGACTTTCGCAACATGACGCCGCACCTGGCGGAAAAGACCTCCGCCGACGTCGACGAGAGCACCGACACCTATGACACGATCACGTGGCTGCTCGACAACATTGACAACCACAACGGTCGCGTTGGCATGTGGGGCATCTCGTACCCCGGTTTCTACGCGGCCGCCGGCATGATCGACGCCCATCCCGCCTTGGTCGCGGTTTCCCCGCAGGCACCGATCGCCGACTGGTTCTTCGACGATTTTCACCATCACGGGGCATTCTTCCTGCCGCACGGTTTCAACTTCATCTCGATCTTCGGGATGCCCCGAGCCGGTCTCAACACTGACGATTGGAAGCGGTTTGACCACGGCACGCCCGACGGGTATCAGTTTTTCACGGACCTCGGCCCGTTGTCCAACGCCAATGACCGCTACCTGCACGGCGCGAACCCGGCCTGGAACAACGTGGTCGAGCACCCCAACTACGATTCGTTCTGGCAGTCGCGGAACATTCTGCCGCATCTGAACAACGTGGCTCCGGCAATCATGACCGTCGGCGGGCTGTTCGATGCCGAAGACCTCTACGGCCCGCTGAACATCTACCGGTCGATCGAAGCGAAGAACCCCGAAGTGTTCAACATTCTCGTCATGGGTCCGTGGCGACACGGCGGCTGGGCGCGCGAGGCGGGGCGACGGCTGGGCAACATCGACTTTGGTGCCGAGCGTTCACCGCCGTTTCAGCTCGACGTCGAGTTTCCGTTCTTCAACCACTTCCTCAAGGACGAAGGCGAACTCGATTTCCCCGAAGCGTATGTCTTCGAGACCGGCGTCAATCGGTGGCGGTCCTTCGATCGTTGGCCGCCGGCGCTGGCAGAGGAGAAGTTTCTGCACCTGAGGGAGAACGAAGCGCTTTCGTTTGACCCTTCCGACGCCGCTGCCGTCGCGTTCGACGAGTACATCAGCGATCCAAACCGTCCGGTTCCGTTCACCGAGGAGTTCACCACGGGCATGACCCGCGAGTACATGACCGACGATCAGCGATTCGCCTCGCGGCGATCGGACGTGCTGACGTATCAAACCGAAGTCCTGGATCATGACGTGACGCTTGCCGGACCGATCGCCGCGGAACTCTGGTGCTCAACATCAGGCAGCGCGTCTGATTGGATCGTCAAGATCATCGATGTCTATCCCGCCGACGCGCCCGATCCTGATGAGTTCGCGGTCACCAGACCGCTCGGCGGTTACCAGATGATGGTGCGCAGCGAGGTTCTGCGGGGTCGATTCCGGAACAGCTACGAGCATCCGGAGCCGTTCGTACCGAACGAGCCGACCCGCGTCGTTGTGCCACTGCAGGATGTTCTGCACACGTTCCGAGAAGGGCACCGCATCATGGTGCAGATTCAGAGCACGTGGTTTCCACTCGTCGACCGCAATCCGCAGAAATACGTCGACAACATCTTCGAGGCGAGGGAAGAAGACTTCATCAAGACGACGCAGCGGGTCTATCGCAATCGCGAATACCCGTCTTGCTTGCGCGTCGGTGTGCTTACTCGGGTTCAGAAGTAGTACTCCGACACACGTGACTTGATGCGTTGATGGAGAATGGGTGCCACTGGCGGCTTGTCCGCCAGTGTGATAAGCGGCAGCACTGGCAGCAAGCTGCCAGTGGCACCCATCAATACAGGGTTGACGGAGTACCAGGGCGGTTACCGTCGGCGAGTGCTTCCAGATCTGACGTGATTTCGCTGAGTGCCGAACACGCGCTCTCAATAGGCTGGCCGATCGCTCGCGCCAATGAACCGGTCAACGGCTCAACGGCAAATTCCGGCGATGCCCCGCGGAGGCGGTCCAGCGCCGCGAAGCTGTCCCGAACCGCGCCCGAGTAGATGCAAGCGACGAGCCCGCAGAGAATCAAGAGCGACACGCCGAGTCCCATCAAGACATTGCTTGCCGACAGCAAATCAACAACGACTCGGACGCCGGACGCGCCGTCAGCCGCGTGAAGCAGCCCCGCGAGCAGCGGCTGAGCCAGAGGAAACCAGATCAGCACCGCAATCGGAGCGACCCAACGCAGAGCACGCCCGAAGCGAGACGGCGCGCCGCGTCGAAGCGGCTCGAATACGGCTTCGCGGTGTGCGCTAGCCAGCTCTCCGACATCGGCGCGAAACTGTTGGGCGAGTTCGTTCGCGCTGGGCAACGAGAACTCGATACGGTCCGCGATGCGCGCCAGCCGAGCCCGCACACCGGCGAACGCACCGTTCGCCCGGTCGTCCAGCGTCAGCCCGTCGAAGCGGAACGGATCTTCCGATGGGGCGACGACGCCGCGCGGCACGAGTCGGCGCAAACTCCCCAGGACCGCTCCGACGAACGCGAGCGGCCACGCGATGACGCCCAACACGGGCCAAAACGCGATTCGCTGCCTGAACAGCAGCGACGACCATTCGGCGAACGGCATCCGGTCGGCGTTCAGGCGTTGGACAAGTTGGTCGCAATAGACCGGCGGGAACGACTGGCGGAGGATTTCCGCGATGACTTCAACGCTTGCGTTTCGCCGCAGATGCTCGAGCGCCGCGCGTGGCTGGTAGTGATCCAGCAACCCTTGCGCCTGGGCGCGTGTCTGGTAGGTGAGGTTGGCCTGCTTGTTCTCGGCGGACACCTCCGCAGTGGGGGCCGTCGTCAGCGCCGAGCGCAGCGCATCGAAATCGCGTGCCACGCGCTCAGCCGCGACCGTCATCTCCGACTCGCCGGCAACGAGTACGTTTGCGTCGGGCAAAGCGCGACAACGAGCGATTTCCTCGAGTATCGACGACGCCGTCTGGTGCCGGGCGCTGATGAAGAACGACCGCCGGCCGTCTCCGTTCGTAGCGCACTCGGCCATCTGCGCCTCCAACGCAGCCGACAGTCGATCCAGCTCGCCGTTCGGCGGACCGTCGCTCTGACTGAGCAACCAATCCATCTTGTTGACCACGTACACGAAGTTCTTCCGCGACTTGAGGACGCGGTGAATCTCGTTGATCGCCCGCAAATCGCCGACCTTCTTGGGCGTCGTGACCCAGATGATTCCGTCAAGCGCGCCCGCCACGGTACGGACCTGCTCGATGTGACTGGTATACATGGAATCGAAGTCCGGCAGGTCGACGAGAACGAGTCCGCCCATCGACGCGGGTGCGTCCGCGTGGAAGTCGATCGTGAGACCCGGGAATGCCGCGAAACGCACCTCGGCCGCGTCGCGGTTTTGCTGGTGGAGATAGGCTGCAGGCTGAAACGTGCCCTCGCCGACCGGACTGCCGCCGTGAACCACTTCGCCATCGGCCAGCGCGTTAATGAGCGTGCTCTTGCCGACGTCCTTGCCGCCCAGAATCCCCCACACCCAAAGAGGGTCGCCGAGGGATTGCGTGCCGCCGGTGGCCAGCGCCAGGGGCGGCGTGCGCAACAACTCCGACAGTCGGTGGTTGACCGTGGCGAGGTGCGCTTCGATGTTCGGGTCGGTATTGTCCATCATTCAGTTCGCACGTGGTCCGGACCATCTGACGATCGCATCGGCCACGGGATCGTTCATCGGCAGATGGCGGCGGGGCATTGCGTTGATGTTCGTCGCGCACTGCTCGCCGAGCGATTCGCGCACGATCGCCTGGTATGCGGCGACGGTCGTCTGATACTCGCGAAACGCGGGCGATCGATCGAAAACGCGCATGATGCCCTTGCCGCCGACAAACCCCGCAATCCACGCGGTCGCCCACGTCAACGTTATGCCCGATCCCCCGAGGAACAGAAGATCCGCCAGAAGAAGCGGCATTCCCAGCGCCATCGCGCCGGTGTCGCTGCGACGCGTCTGCTGGCTTGCTTCGGCTTTCCAGGCCTCAATATGTGCGCGGATGCGAACCGCCCACTCCCGCTCGTCGACGCCCGGCGCTTCCCAGCGCGGACGCCAGTCGGACGCGTCACCGGCGAGATAGGCGCTGTCGAGAATGATGCGATCGATCGTGTCCGTTGCGCGGCGGAAGCGATGCTCCAGATTGCGCCGAAGTACCTCGGCCAGCGCGTCCACGCCCTTGTCGAAATCGATGCCGTCGCCGCTCGCCCCGCGCCCGCGGAACCGGTCGATGCGGCGGCGCACGTTTTGAACAACGTCGAAAAGCGGAATAAAGCGGTGGCCGAGCCCGAGGAGCCCGCGTTCGTCGGCGGTCAAGAGGTCGGACGAAAGACGCGCCTCTTCCGTCAGCTTCTCGACCTCCTTCTCAACGAGTTTCCTCAGCTCGGCGACTTGCTTGTTGCGGGCGACGATCTCACCCAAGAGAGTCGAGCAACGCCGCCCCAGATGCGCTTCCAGCATCTCGGACCGTCGGCTGCCGTCGAAGTTTGACAGCCAGCCGCCGATGCGCCCGCGCGTCTCCGCAGAAACCGGGCGGTATCCCGACCCCGGTTGGAACGGGCTGACGCAGTGGTCGACCACGTGGCGGCTCGATGCGTGGTCCGCGAGCACGCGCTCCTGCTCGGAGGTTAACGCCTCCGCACGCTCGGTGCGATTGAAAACAATCCACAGCGCCGGACCCAGGTTGCGGGAGAACTCCACGGTACCGTCGAAGACCACCGCGTCGAACCATCGCTCCTCGTCAACAACGACGAGTAGTCCGTCGAACCACGGCAGCAGGTTCCAAGTCACGGCGCCTTCGTCGTCGGCCAGCTTGCTGGTGACATCAGGCAGGTCGATCAAAACGACGTCCGCGCAACCCGATTCGTCGTGGCGGCACACGTTGACGCGACCGGTTTCTCCGGTGGTCGCCGCTTGCCCGTTGGTGTCGACCGCGTCCAAACCACCGAGAATCAACCTCTCGCCCAACCACGTGCGCATGTCGGCGTGGCGGTCGGAGTGCACGGCCGCTATCGGGCCGAGCGTTTCGTGCGCGTGCGCGCTGATGCGGCTGACTTCACGTCCGATGAGAGAATTGAACAGCGTGCTCTTGCCCGACGACGCTCCGCCCAACAGGCCCACGATGCGCGGCGCGTCGGGAGTCCGGCGTTTGAATCGAACGACCCCGGCCACGCTCCGGTCCGACGCCGTCCAGTCGAACCCCATCGCCCGCAGCGTGCTCATGGTGTGCGCGTCGGCCAACCGGGCGAGTTGTGCGTCCGTCCGCGGATCCATCATCGTCGAATCATCCGGCAAGCCCCGGTTCGGGGCAACTATCGTCATTTCGACAATCGCACAATCAGTATTTCGAGGTTGGCGCTCTCCGAGTGAGGATACATCCGCTCCGGGTGCCATGCCCACGCTTGCGTGCTTGCGTGGGCATGGTCTGAAGCCGCTTGACAGCCAGCCGATGTCGACTAGCATCACGACGGCTGGTGATCCGCCGAAGCGGGTCAAACAGGGAATCCGGTGTGAATCCGGAGCGGCCCCGCCGCTGTAACCGAGAACGAACGCCGCATAGTGCCATTGGTACGACACAAGTCGAACTGAGAAGGCGCGGCCAGTAGTCGACCGGCTCGTTGGAGCCGGGTGCTCGGAAGCCAGAAGACCTACCAGCAGCCGTTTTTGTCCCAGTTGCCGTCGAGGGATCGGTTGGGTCTTGCCTATTGCTGGTTTTACGTACCTCTCAATGAGCCCGCGCACTCGTGGGTCTGTGGATGCGCAGTCTCAACTTGCGCGCAGTCCGCACCGCATCGGCACGATTGCTACGTCTCTCGCCGGGCAACGCCTGGAGGCTTGCCGTGAGGTTTTCTTGGAACAGAGGATTGTCGCCCGTCGAATGCACACGCGGAAGCCAGCGACTGATGCCGGCTGCGGCGGTGGTGGTTATCTTGGCCTTCTTCAATCGCGCTACCGCTGACCCCTGGGCCGACGCCGTCGTCGACGCGTCGCCGGACTACACCGCGAGCGGTTTGTACGACGATCCCGCGGCCGTCATCGGCTCGCCGACCGTGACGTTCTACGACCCCTTCGCCGCAGGACAGTTCATCACGTCCCTCGCCGTAGGTGCGTTCAATCTGACCGAGCCGGGCGGCCAGCCGGTCATCGCGACGGTCAACGAAGGGCAGTTCATCAAAGTCCGGTTCGATGAACCGATCGAGGACGACCCGCTCAATCCGTTCGGAATCGACTTGCTCGTCTTCGGAAACGCCTTCTTTGCGGCAGGCGCCGGAGTGACGCCGGACACCGACATGGAGGCACTGCATCTCGCCTCCCCGACCGGAGTGTTCACCGAGCCGGTTACGGTTGCGGTCAGCGCGAGCGGGATCGGCGACCCCGCAGACGACCCCGGCCAGTGGCACGTGTTCGAAAACGGTCCCTCCGCCGACGGCCTCTTCCCGACGAACGCCTTTCGGTGGGATCGGGACTCGGGCACATGGGGCGATCGGTTGGATTTCACCAAACCCGTAGACCCGACGCTGCACGCGGCGGATTTCAACGGGCGCTCCGTGGCCGACGCCATCGATCGCTACGGGCGTTCGGGCGGCGGCGCGGGTTTTGACCTTTCTGGCAGCGGTTTTGAGTCCATTCAGTACGTCTATGTCACCGGGGCGGGCGGTGAGGTTGATGCGTTTGCCGATGTGTCGCCGGACCTTTCGTGGCAGCAGTATCACGGCACCGCCGAGCACGCGGGCGTCTGGAATGGCGAAGTCCGCACGAAGGCGACGATCAACGCGTGGTCCGCGGGCGCCGATCTGAAGCGCTCCAGTCAACCGGCAGTGTCACATGACGGCACTACCGTGTTTGTGCTGGGCGACGGCGCAATCCACGCATTCGACACAGCCGATGGCCAGCCGCTGTGGAGCGCGCCGGTCCACGATGGTGCCGCGTTTTTCTCCGTGTCGTCGCCGGTCCATGACAGGGGATACGTCTACTTTGGCGGTGGCCTCGGAGGGGAGGCCACCGTCTACAAAATCAACGCCGCCAACGGTTCGACCGATTCGTCCGACGGCGGCTGGACGCGGGCGTTGGATCCCGCCGATGCCATCGTGAACGCGTCGGTGACCGTCGCGCAGGGTGCTGTGTACATTCACACAGACGGGGGTTTCGCGCCGGCAGGCTCTTCGCTGTACGCCTTGAGCACGCTGGACGGCAGCGACCGCTGGATCGCGGACGACGGCGGGTCGGGCGGCGCGGCCGTCGCGTTCGATGCCGGGCGAAACCTGGTTTACGACTTCGTCTTCACCGACGGCGAGCACAAAGTGCGCGCCTACGACGCGGCAACCGGCGTGCCGTCATGGACCAGCGACTCCGCCACCCTGTCGACGCCGTTTGCGTTCGGCATCGCCTACGCGTCGGATCGAATCCTCTTCCCCGACTTCAGCTTCTCCGAGGAAACCGAGAGCTTGCTGTACGCGCTGGATGCCGCCGGCGACGGGGCGCGCGCCTGGAGCGCGCCGACGCCAGGCGGAGGGGACGCCTGCACCACGATCGATCCCGAAGGAAACAGCTACACCATGGCGGATTTCGCCGGCCCCGGCAGAACGCGAGCCTATGACCCGAACGGCAACGTCCTATGGACGTTCGACGCCGCCGGCGGGTGGCAGGGCTCGGCCGCGTGGGCCGACGATCTGATCTTCGTCGGCGATCAGATGGCCAACGACCTCTACCTACTCGACGACGCCACGGGAACGGTCTTCCGGCATTTGACGGGCAGTGGTCCGGTCGCTTTCGGCGAGGACCGGTTCTTCACTATTGGCGTCGACGGTGTTCTGTACGCGTATGCCTTGAAACCGCTCGGCGATCTCGATGAAGACGGCGATGTGGATCTTGATGATTTCGCCCTGTTCGCCGATTGCGCGATGGGCGAGTCCACCGAATGTGCCGCGGCCGACGCGGACGCCGACGACGACGTCGATCTTCACGACTTCGGTGCGTTCCAGACGGTGTTTGGGAAGTAACATGCAGACACATCCGGTGGCACCGAAGGTCCGAGACACGACGCGGCGCGGCGCGTTTGCGCTCATTGAGTTGCTCGTCGTGGTCGGCGTGATCGGCGTACTGATCACCATCGCTTTACCGTCGATGTCGAAGGCGCGCAAGCAGGCCCGCCG
>JAJDDR010000235.1 GCA_029260255.1 Phycisphaerae bacterium | reverse complement strand
AGCCCTCTCCAAGGAACCGGTCGGCGTCAAACGTTCCCACGCGCTCCCAGGGGGTCTCGTGCTCCTCTGGGAAGACATCGCCTTCGTACGTGACGACTTGCGAATACGCCGCTCCGACACACACGAACACGGCCGAGACCCAGGTGATCGGACGCATCGCTCTGATCGCACGGCGTTGACCCACGGATGCAGTGACGGACACGTTATTCACTTCCGGAGAATGCGCGTTGGAAGAGGGCGAAGTCGTGGAAGTCTACGTCGCTATCTTGATCCATATCCGCCCACCTACACCCGGGGCCGGCGTCGACACCCGGCGCGCCGTTGGCGAGACACTCCTGGAAGAAGTAGAAATCGTTCCCGTCGACTTGCCCGTCGCTGTTATAGTCCCCACTCCCGTCGGCGGGAATGACCCCGTATCGTACGTAATCCCATGCGTTGCTGCTCTCGGTCATCGCCATTTTTGACCCCCAGATGATGCGCGCGCCGGGGAGGGGAAAATCGCTCAGGAGTTCCCCCGAGTCAACGATCTCCCCGTCAATGTAGTAGACGTATTGTCGATCGGGACGTGTCTCGACGCGGTAGGTGTGCGGAACGCCGGGCTGAATGTCCACGAACATGAGCGGAACCGAGTTTCCGCGCCATATCTGTACTCTATCTTCGGTGATGGTAAAGTGATTGGCGACGGGGCCGCCTACCGCGTTTATGCCCGACCCCCCGACCCCCGGGATCTCGGTGTTGGGGGCGTCACTCACGCACCGCCACTCAAGAAAAAACGGTCGTCCGGCAAACTCGGAAATCCAGCGTTTGTAGGCGTCCTGTTCCCCGCCGGGAAGTGGTTCCCATATCCCGAGATCGACGTCGATGGTCAGCCAACCCTGATCGAGGGACCGATCGGCGTCAAACGTCCCAACGCGCTCCCAAGGGGTTTGATGGTCTTCGGGAAAGACGAGGTTTGCTTCGTAGGTTATGACCTGTGGGTAAGCCGCGGCTGCCCAGACACTAAACGACAAGAGCCCAGCGATCAACAACGTTGTTCTCAGCGCATTGACTTGACCAACGTGCGTCCGGTAGTACGATATCCCTGTGCCCGCGGGCCAATAGACCATGGGTCTATTGTACCTCGTGTGGCCTGTTCTGTAAAGCTCGTCGAAGAGCGTTTGTTAGGGAGATTTGAGATGAGAAGCACGTTGTTTGCCCTGTCGTTTGGGATTGGACTGGGAGTTACCGCGGCGTCGGCTGTTCCGCCGACGGTTCATGTGACCTGGGCGGGACTGCCTGGGCCGCTTGAGGACTTTGATTACTTCATCGACGACACCGACCCGGATTTTCCAAACGTGGAGTTGGTTAGGGAGCGGTTGACGTGGCGGATTTGGTCGACGGACCAGGACAATCCGGGCGGGGTTGGGGACATCGGCGTGATATCGAGTCCGCACGGCGCGGATTATGGCGTGACGCTGGAGGATGACTTCGGTGGCGCCGGTGCGCGCGATGTGAAGGGGATCGACCTGGACCCGACGAACGACATATGGAATTACTCGCAACTCAATGGAGGCAGCATCAGCGGAAACCTGATCGGGGATATGTTCTTGCAGACATCCTTTCCCGGCAGCGGGGGAACGGCCCTCGGATTCACGATTGAGGGCAACGTGTCTGGGAACATCGATCTGCGACGAGGAGTCGGATTCACGATCCAGGGAAACGCGGTCGGGAACATCACCATGGTGGACGGCTCCGGGTTTACGATCGGGGGGGCCTATGGGTAAGCCGGCGGCGCGTTCGAGGTGCTCCAGGTGGACTTCATCAGGTTGGAGGAGGCTGGGGGTGACCTGACCATCGGCGAGCTCGTGGACGCGAGGATTACGGTGACCGAGTCGATCGATACGAACGGTCGGCTGTTGATCGAGGGGGACGCGACGGACTCGGACATTTGGATTAACGCAATCGGCGCCGGTTCCGTGGAGATCGGGTTCACGAAAGCGCCCGGTGCGGCCTCCGTTGCGAATACGGATTTCTTCTTCAACGCCGGCATCGCCACGTTGGCCACCTTGGACTTACGGAACGCTCGGATGATCGGCGGCTCCATACTGTTGGGCAACGGATTCGACCGAGATCTGAACGGTACGCTTCTGCTGTACGAGTTGGCGGGAAACGTGCTCGGTACGAACATGACCGGGACCCTGACGGTCACTTCCGATTTCTCCTCGGGGAACCTCGGCTTGTTCGGGAACATGTCGGGCTCCATCGCCGTGGGGGGAGATCTGGGCGGTGACATCAACATCGGCGGCAACTACGCATTCTTCGGCACCTTGGATGTCGGTGGGTCGGTCACAGGGAACATCATCGTGGGTGGCGATGCACGGAGAGACATCAACATTGGACAGTCGCTCGACGGCACGATCCAGGTCAATCAGAGCATCATTGTCACGTCCACTCTGTCGATGGATCGCGTTGGGCTCACCGGGTTGATCGATGTTGCGGACGAATGCGCAGCGTTGATTCTCATCACCCACGACTTCGACGGAATCATCGATGCGGGGACCGCCTTCACCGGGCAAGTGAACGTCGGCGGCGACGCCAATGGGAGTTTCTCCGCAACGGGTGCGTCTGCGGGGTTCATTCTCGTCGACGGGCACCTTGCGGGTGACGTCACAATTCCGGCAAACATGTCTGGCAACATCCATGCGGACGCAGACGGTAACGATCAGGGCGACATCACCGGAAATGTCACCATCACAGGAGTGTACGACGGCGACATCTGCGGGGCCAATCTTTCCCCGGGCGGACTGCTGCCGACCAATATCGTCATTCAGGGCTTTGGACCCAGCGGGTCAATCTGTGGCGGTTGTCTGAGTGCAGACGACTGCGCAGATCTGGACGCCAACGGCATTCGCGATGACAGTTGCGTCTGGTGGGCGTGTGACGCAGCGTTCTGTCAACCAACAGATACGATCTACCCTTCCGACATGGGAGGCGCGTTCGGCGCTTGCCCGCCGGATGACTTCTGCAACGTCCACGACCGCACCCACGCGCTGACGTGCTTCGCCGGTACTAACGGCTGCGACACCATCAACATCGACGCCGGCGGGCCGTTCGGTGCATGCCCGCCCGATGGGTTCTGCAACATCCACGATGCGTACCATGCCGACAAGTGCTTCAAGGGAGTGAATCCTTGCTCGTGTCCCGGTGGGTCTCCCGCCCCGATGATGGGTCCCGGGTTTGGCGGGGCGACGGGTCTCGTGGCTGTTCCGGTGCCGGTTGCGCTTTCGCCGAACGTGGGGCGCGTTCGGATCTACACAACGGGCGCTGTGGCGGACATTCGGGGTTATCAGTTGGACCCGGTCGTGAGCGGTGGGACCAGCGGGCAGTTGGAGTTGTTGGACGTCACGATCGAGCCCCGAGCGGACTTCGTCTTCGCGGGACGTGCGGACACCTTCGAGGCGTTCAACCTGACGAATGGTCAGATGCTCTGCGGCGTGGATGATGACGGCGTTGCGACGACTGGTCCGGTCTACTTGGCCACGTACACCTACCGTGTGCCGCCGACCGCGGCGGGTGACTTCGTGCTGGACATCCGCCGGGACGAAGCGGCGGGCGACCAGACGTTCCTGATCGCCACCAACAACGGGAGAATCGCAGTCAATGCCACGACCCCGAGCGTGGTGTCCGCCGGCGCGGCGAGTCCATAGAGCACCTCTGCTTGCCCTGAATGCCTGAATTGGCACGCGCCGGCCGCCGCAGGACGATTGCGTGCGGTACCGGGGTTTGGACGGGTTGCCGACGTTGGTGGTTGCTCGTATGCTCCGCCTCGATCATGGCGACATCGAACAAAACCACGATTCGAACACTTCGGGCTTGGAAGAAGGAACGCCGCAAGTTTGCGGTGCTGACGTGTTACGACTACTCGACGGCCCGTATCATGGCGGGCACCGAGATCGACGCGATTCTTGTCGGTGACACGTACGGCGAGGTCTGCCTCGGGCACGACACGACGTTGCCGGTGACCGTCGACCATCTGGTGACCATTACGGCGGCGGTGCGCCGCGGCGCGCCCGGCGTGTTTCTGATGGGGGACATGCCCTATCTTAGCTACCAGGTTTGTCCTTCCGATGCCATCAGAAACGCCGGCCGGTTCATGGCGGAGGCCGGGTGTGATTGCGTCAAAGTCGAGGTGGATCGCCGCCTGGTCGATACGGTTGCGGCGTTGACGCGGGTTCCGATTCCGGTGATCGCTCACTTGGGGCTGCGACCCCAATCGGTCCACCAGATCGGCGGATACAAGGCGCAGGGCACGACCGCGGAGGCAGCGCGTACCATCGTCGAGGACGCGAAAATAATGGAAGACGCGGGCGCGGCCGGGCTGCTGCTGGAAGCGGTGCCGAGCCAAGTTGCGCAGCTTATCACCGACGCGACCGAGCTGCCTGTGATCGGATGCGTATCGGGCCCACATTGTGACGGTCAGGTCGTGGTGATGCACGACATGCTGGGGTACGGAGGCGGCCATCCTCCCAAGAGCGTCAAGTGGTATGCCCAACTTCACGACGTTCTCACGGAGGCGTTTCGGTCGTACGCGGCGGACGTGCACAAGGGCGATTTCCCTGCCGAACGCAACAGCATTGCGATGGCGGAGGAGGAATTCGCGCGGTTGCGTGGCATCCTATGATACTGTTTCGGCCGGTCGATCGACGCCTGGTGCGGTTGCAGGCTTGACACTGCCCGGCGTGATCGATAGTGTGAGTTCAGGGCATAATGACAGGGAGTTAGCTGCGATGCTGGTGCGCATGGATCTTGCGCGGATCATCATTCGGGAGCAGGCCGACTCGCAGGTCATTGTGCTCCGCGAACGCGGCGGTGATCGGCATTTCCCGATTCTCATCGGCTTGAACGAGGCTATTGCGATTGATCGGCGTATCCGCGGCGCGCAGCCGCCGAGGCCGCTCACGCACGACCTCATGGCCAAGATTATCGACAGCCTCGATGCCGAGTTGGAGAAGGTGGTGGTCAACGATTTGCGAGACCACACGTTTTATGCCACACTCGTCATACGCCGCAACGGCGAGGTCATCACGGTCGACTCGCGACCGTCCGATGCCATCGCGCTTGGTGTGGCAAACGACACGGCGATCTTTGTTGAGGAGCAGGTGCTTCGTGCGGTTTGCTCACCCGAAGAGCCGGACGCTGACGACTGAGACTTAGTAGCGGGGTCGATAGCTTCATGACCGAACCCCACTCGTCGCTCCAGAGCGCGGGGATCCGTTCGTTCCCGGCGGGCGATATGGACGAACTGCTGAAGCGATCCGAGCCGGTCTTGGCGGACCAGGGCGGCGCGGCCGGCACACGATGGGTGGCCCGCGCGCCGGCATGTCTTGACGTCATCGGTGGCATTGCGGAATACTCCGGTGCAACCATCGTTGCGGCTCCGCTGAAATATGGTGTTGCCGCCGCGGTTCGTTTGCGCGATGACAAGCGCATCGCGATCCACGGAATCGACGAGCGCGGCGCCGACACGCGTAGGGCGATCACTTTCGATCTCGCGCGGATGCCGGAGTGCTCCGCGTCCGAGTTTGCTTCTGAGATCACCCGCGGCGAAGCGCGTCTTTGCGCGGCCGCCGGTGCCGTTCATGCCGTTTTCGCCACCGGAAAGACGGGCGCCGACGTGCCGGGAGCAACGATCGTGGTGGACGGGCGGCATCCGTTTCTCGCCGACACCGGCATGGTCGCCTCCGCAGCCGTTGCCACGGCCATGGCGTTGGTTCGGGCATGGGGTCTGCACTTTGATCCGGCCGAGTGCGCGCAACTCGCGCTTCGCGCCGAGAATACCGTCGTCGGTTTTCCCTGCGGTGCCGGGCCGGCACTCAGCGCGTTGAACGCGCAGCAGGGTTCGCTGACGCAGATTGACTGCCAGGGTCTTGCCGCGACCGCGCATTGGGTGCTTCCCGAAGGGCTGTCGCTGGTCGGCGTGGATTGTGGTCATCGACATGCCGACGCGGATGAGAAGTACGCGCGGGCGCGCGCGACGGCGTTCATGGGGCGGCTCCTCGTGGAGCGTATCCTCAAGGCGAAGGGCCGTGGCGACATCGCCTGGCGTGGTTTGCTCGCGCGACTCTCCGTGGAAGACTACGTCGAGCATCTGCGCGATCATATACCCACCAAGATGAAGGGGGCGGATTTCGTCGAGCGATACGGTCAATCCGCCGACCCGCTCACGACGATCGACGCCGATACCCTCTACAAGATCCGGTCCCGGACCGAGCACCACATTTACGAGGCGGAGCGAACTCGGTTGTTCGCGGAACATTTTTCACAACTCGCGGGCAACGACGGGCGCCGAGACGGCGTCATCGAGGCGGGAAAGATCATGTACGCTTCCCACTGGAGTTACGGACAGCGTTGTGGGCTTGGCAGCGTCGAGACCGACCGGCTGGTGTCCCTTCTGCGCGAACGCGGCGTGGAATCCGGGGTTTACGGTGCCAAGATATCCGGCCATGGCGCGGGTGGTATCGTAGTTGTCCTGCTGGAGGCGACCGACAGTGCTCGTGCGGCACTCGAAGGCGCGTTGAGCGCCTACAAGGACATCACCGGTCGAACCGCGGTCATCCACGAAGGTACTTCGCGCGGCGCCCTCGAGTACGGCGTCCACGAAGTGTAGGCACTGCGTTGGTGTCGTTGCATGCCCCGGGTCACGTGATTCGGAAGATTCGCCCCAGAGCAATCGTCGGAACCAGCAGCAGCAACACCGGTGCCGCGAGCAGCGGTCCGCGCGACGCGAAGACGAGGCACGCGTCGAACAACACAACACACGATACGAAGACATGCACCGCCCGCTGAACGTCGGCGGGCGCGCCGGTGGATACTGCCCGCCGGGCGGGAACCACGACTTGCCCCAAGAGTACGCCAACCAGAAGTAGATACCACGTGTCCGCCTCCGCGAGAAACGCCTGTACGCCGATCAGGCCGGCGACCGCCGCCGAAACGCCGACCGCCGCCGCCCGGAGACTCCGACGCGACGATTGCGACGCTTCATGGCGGGCGAAGAGTGTCACGCTGCTGACATAAAGCCACATCAGACCCGCGGCGAAGAGGTTTGCCGGAGTGTCCCACGCGTCAGCGACGCTCATCCCCAGCAACAGGTTCGCCGCGCGACACATCCCCATGACCGCCGGCGCGGCTGCGGTTCGCTTGAGCACTGCGTCGTAGAGCACGATGCACCCGAGCAGGGCAATTCCGATCCACTGCGCGCGATAGGACACCATTGCGCTCAACGCGCATCCGCACGCCAGCAGCGCGATGGCCACGAGCGCGGCTGTCCCGCGCGATATTCTTCCGGACGGAATCGGTCTCCCCGCTCGTTCCACCGCATCCCGTCGCGCGTCGAGAACGTCGTTCAGCGCCACGCCGCCGGCGTAAAAACACACCGAGGCGCCGGTGAGATACGCCAACGCCGTCAATTCGCCCATCGCGGCACCTGCGAATAGGAAACCCGCCCAGACGTCGGCGGCCGCGGTACACAGGTTTGGGGCTCTGACCAGCTGGAAGAAAGCTCGTGTGCGGTTCATGCGGACCGAAGATGGGGTTGCAGATACTCCAGCGCGGCGGCGCCCGCGCCGTCCGGATCGTCTTGGTATGGATAGAGTTCCACCGTCAACCAGCCTTTGTAGCCCGTTCGGCGAATCGCGTCCATGACGCCCGCGAAGTCGATGGCTCCGGTACCCGGGACCAAGTGTTCATGTACTCGCGTCACGGCGATGTCCTCCAGATGGTAGTGCCGCGTGTACGCCCGCAGACGCTCGATCGTCTCCGGCAGCGGGTCACCGACGCAATAGAAGTGCCCGATGTCGAAGTTCAACCCGAACGCCGGCGAGTCGATGCGCTGCGCCAACTCCAGAAACTGCTCGGCGTTTTCGATCAGCAGGTCCGGCTCCGGTTCGACCAACAGGAGAATACCCTCGCGTTCCGCGTGGGCCAGCGCCTCGTTCAGTCCTTCAACGAACGTGTCCATGGCGCGCGCGCGCGTCATACCCCCTTCGAGTGGTCCGCCCGGCTCGGTGGTGATGCACGGGGCGCCGAGTTTGCGCGCCATGGTCAGGGCGGCGAGGGTGTGCTCGACGCGCCGGCGACGATAATCGGCGTCCGGCTCGATCCAGGACGGGTGCCAGAAATCCTGCACCGCGTTCATCATGAACGCGTTGATGTTGGAGACCGAGAGTCGATTGGATTCGACGACGGCACGTATCTCATCGATCTGTGCATCGGTTGTCGTCGCCGGCCAAGCGTGCGGCGTGTCGGCCATGAGCTCGATGCCCGAGTACCCCAGCCCCGCGATACGTTGGACGGCCTCGGCGATCGACACCAGCATGTATGCGTTGGAACTGTACGCGAGTCTCACGTTCGCTTCGCTCGGCGTTTTCGGGACGGCGCATCGGCGGCATAGTGCTCCGACAGATGCCGCCACTGTTCGGAGAAATCGTGCCCGCCCATACCCTCGGGGTCCTTGAAGAAGCAGCCCAGATGGACCATCCGCCCGCGACGGCCGGCTGCGTATTCGTAGGCCGTCAGACGCGCCAGATCGATCACCAGCGGTGCTGCCAGTATCGAATCGCTGCCCGTCCAGACGAATTGCAGGCTCATCTTCGTTTCGAGAAACCCCTCGAAATGTATGAAATCCCAGGCGACTTTCCAGTCGCTCAGCGAGGGAACGTACTCGATCGACGTGTGCGCCAGCGGCGTGTAGCCGACGATCTGCGAAAGCAGTCCGTCCTTGGATCGCAGCTTCGACGCCTTCACCCTTGGGTCGTCCAGGACCATTCCGTCGCGATTCCCCAGAACGTTGTGTCCGATCCAGCTCTTGAGTTTCAGGTTGCGCATCGCGAACATCGGCGCCAGCACGGACTTGAGCAGTGTCTCGCCCGTCTTGCCGTCGCGTCCGGCGTACAGCACGTCACGTCCGGCCGCGAACTCTTCGATCGCCTTCACGCGGGATCCGACGCTCGGCGTAAAGTTGACGTACGAGCAATCAGCCGCAAACGCGCCCAGTGCATAGAGCGCGCTGCTCGGGAGCACGGTCGCCCCGGAGCGACTCAAGGCGCGGGACAGCGCGGCGTAGTCGTCGTGTACCGCCCGGTGCGCAAGCGGCGGCTCCGATGACGCGACATTGACGACCACCACGTGGTCCAGACGGTGGCGCGCGCGGAAGGCCGACAGATCCTTGCCGATCGCGCGGATCGCCGACGCCGGCGAGGACGCGCGACGCACGCACCCGGGGTCGGACATCCGGTGGATCTTGGGCGTTGAACCGGTGACGATTCCGGGAAGGATGTTCTTCTGCATGCGCCCCAGCGCGGGCGCGCACGCCTTGATCGTCTCGAGCCGAAAGACGTTGGACTCGGCGTGCATCTCGCCAACGGCAGACAGCAGCGTCTGTTTGCGAATCTCGTGCCCGCCGACGATGATGTTGTCGGCGCCGACCAAGTTCATCGATGTGAACGGCGGCAGCTCGGTCACGAGCCCCGTCGTCGACACCGACCGCTTGCCGAGCGCAGCGATACCCAACGCGACGGTGCTTCCGACGCCGCCGCACGCTCCGATCATCCACAGCCCGATACGTTGCTTTCCACCCGTCATGGCGAACCGAGCATGATATGGGAACGTTCTTGCACTTGCCAGTCGCCACCGCCTACAATCGCGCCCGCAGGGGAATCATCAAGATGCGAGAGAATGCTCCGGTGGCGGTGATCTTCGACCTTGACGGCACGCTCGCCGACACGCTGGACGACATCACCGATGCAATGAACGTCGTGCTTGCCGAAATCAAGCATCGACCGATTGCCCGTACGCGCATGCGCAGCCTCATCGGCGCGGGGCTCCCGGTGCTCATGAAACTGGCCACCGGCATCGACGATGCCGACCGCATCGACCAACTGGTCCAGCGGTATCAGCCGGTATACGCCGATCGCATGCTCCGCAAGACGTGCCTCTATCCCGGCGTCGATCGCGCGCTCGACACACTGAGCGCGGCGGGCGTGCCCATGTCGGTCCTGTCCAACAAGCCCCACCGTTTCACCTCACCCATCTGCGACGCGTTGCTGTCGCGGTGGCCGTTCGTGGAGTGTCGCGGGCACCGTGATGACGTCTCAAACGAGCGGCGGAAACCCGACCCGGGCGTCGCGCTTGAACTCTCCCGGGTCATGAATCGCACGCCCGGCGACGTGGTGTTCGTAGGCGACTCGGAAGCCGACATCGCGACGGCGCGCAACGCCGGCATGCGGTCCGTCGCGGTGACCTGGGGTTTTCGCGACCGCCAAGACCTTGCGGCAAGCGACCCTGACGAGATCATCGCGCACCCGGCACGGCTGACCGAACTGCTGTCGTGCGGGTGAAAATCGTTGACGTCGTTTGTAGCGAAGGCTACCATTATTTGTGTAAGTGTAGGTGTCGCGTCCGTTACGGCGCGATGGCTGTGCCGCAAGGATGCGAGCCGGGACGAAAGGCAGGGTCAAGGATGCAAACGCTTGGTTTCTGGTCAAGGATGGGCGAGTGGGTCAGACGGGGGGCTTCCGGCAGGTCCGACCACTCCAGTTTTTCCAAAGTCGAGGAAGGGCTTCTCGTGCCACCGGAGGATCCGGAGGAGAAAACCGGATCGAACACCCTGCTCTCGCGCTGGCAGGAACGCTCGCAGTCGGTTCAACGGCTCGAGGATGGATACCAGCGCCTGAGCGGCTTGATCGAGTCCATTCAGAAGCACCTCGAGTCTCAGGACGAGCGAACGAAGAACATTTCCGACGGCATGGTCAGTCTGGCGAACACGATATCGAAGCTGCCCGACAGCCTCGCAGAGCAGCAGACTCAACTCCGCGCGATCGTCGAACAGCTGGAATCTGCCAACACACGCTCGGCGCGGCTGGACGCGGCCATCGCGGAGATTCCGAAGTTGGCCGACGCGCAACGGGAGACGTTTCTTGCGATTCGCGAGGAGATCGACGCGACGCGACAGGTGCAGAACCGCATCGTCGACTCCATGGACGGCTTTCGCGAAGCCGTGGGGACGCTGACGCTGGCGTCGAGTACCACTGTCGAGACATTGAAGAGTCTGCACGCTATTGCGGCGGCCGGGGACGAGCGGCTTACGACGGTACTGACGGAACAGAACAAGAAGTTCTCGCGGCTCTTGGTTGTGGCGATTGTCATGGCGGCCGTTCTGGCGGCGGCGAATATCGTGTCGATATTCGTGACATGATCGTGGCTTGATTGACAGGGTGATCGGTGACACCGAAGGAGACCATCGACAATCTGCTGGCCGGCATGGGCAAGTTCGGTGCGTCCGATCTGCATCTGAAAGTCGGCTACGCTCCATACTACCGCGTCACGGGGAGCTTGCGCCAAGTCGAGCTGCCCGCGATTGAATCAACGGAATCCATGGAGCAGATGTTCCGAGAGGTTGTTCCCGCGGCTCGGCGTGACGAGTACGAGGACCGTGGCGATCTCGACTTCTCGCTCAAGGGCACCGCGGGTGATCGCTACCGGGTTAACATCTTTCGCGCGACCGGTGAGATGCATGCGGCCATCCGACGCGTGCAGAGCAGCATTCCCACGTTCGAGTCGCTGCAATTGCCAAAGATCTACGAGGAGACCATCGCCAAGACGCACGCCGGGCTTATTCTCATCAGCGGGGTCACCGGAAGCGGCAAGAGCAGCACGTTGGCCGCTCTGCTTGAACACATCAACCAGACGCGTCCCACGCACATCATCACCATCGAGGACCCCGTCGAGTTCGTCTTCAAGCCGCAGAAGTCGATCATCTCCCAGCGCGAGATCGGCATCGACATACCCAGCTACGAGGAAGCGCTGCGATTCGTCGTTCGTCAGGACCCCGACGTCGTCTTCATCGGCGAGATGCGCGACAAGGAGACGATGCTGGCCGCGATCCAGTCCGCCGAGACGGGGCATCTGGTGATGGGGTCCGTTCACTGTTCCGATGCGGCGCAGACCTTCTCGCGTATTCTGGAGTTCTTCTCTCACAATGAGCACGAGTTCATTCGCTCGTCGCTCTCAGGCAGTCTCGCGGCCATCATGTGCCAGAAGCTGCTGCCTGGCATTGCCGAGGGCACTCGCGTTCCGGCGACCGAGGTCTTGCTCAACAACAGCACCGTTCGCGACAAGATCCGGCGCGGCGAGGATGACGATCTGCCCGCGATCATCTCGAACAGCATCGAGGACGGCATGCGCAACTTCACGCACTCGCTCGTCGAGCTGATCGAGAACGAGAAGATCTACTACGACGTGGCGATGGAATACGCCCCCAGCCGCGAAGCGCTGGCCAGTTCCGTCAAGGGCATCAAGACGGGGTCCACCGGCCTCGTCGGCCGAGCCCGCGGCAAGTAGTGCCGAGTGTCACTATTCTTGCGACCATGAGTCCCTCCCGAACCGCGGGCGTCAACCTGCGCGGACATCCGCGCGGGATGAATCCCGCGGCTCGGAATCAGGTGTTTGAAGGTTGTCGCATCATGCCCACGCAAGCGTGGGCATGCCACCCAGAATGGAATGCACGCGCTGCGCGTTCACGGTCCCCTTCGGCGCTCGGCGTGCCCGCACCAGAGTCGTGCGTGCACGAGCTGGCTCGCGCATCGCCGCGCCAGACGTCACGCGACCGGTGTCGTGTTGATGGTCTTGATGAGCGCGTGTCGATCGACGGGCTTTGTCGCGTACTCGTCGCAACCGGCTTCGATGCACTTCTCTGGGAATCCCTGCATGGCGTGAGCCGTCAGGGCGATCACAGGCCCCGCGTACGCTTTCGCGCGCAAGAGCCGGGCGGCCTCGTGGCCGTCCATCACGGGCATTCGCATATCCATGAGGATGACGTCGTAAGGTCGGCCCGCTTCGCGCGCCTCGATCGCCATCTCCACCGCGATCTTGCCGTTCTCCGCTACGGTGACGTCTGCCCCGGCGTTCCGCAGCACGAATGAGATGAGTCGTTGATCGGTGCGCCCACGAGCGGTTGGAAGCCGCGGGGTGGCAAGATCGCGGATGCCGTCCCCGGATCGGCGTCACGCGCGACTACGGCCGGGGCGGCTCAAAGACGATTTCCTTGAATTGCTTGTACCCGCGACTCAAGCGATCGGCCGCCAGAACGCGCTGCCGCAACGCCCCGTCTCGATCCAGGTAGACGACGGCGACCGTCGGTTTGGGTGACTCGACGGTGAATCCTTCGCGCCCCTTGCGGCGTCGGGCGCGATACACGTAGTCGTAATCAATGTCGACGACCGTATTGCCGGTGTGGAAGTCCACCAGAGGTCGATCGAGTCGCCCATCCTTGAGCACGCGAAATGGTTCGCGGGCACCCTTGCCCATGGGCTCGCCGATCTCGATCGGAAAACCGTGGCTGACCCAGACGCCCTTGTACCATTTGAAAACGGTGACCTTCGCTCCGGATTCCGTGTTGGTACTTCCGCTGGTCAAGAAGAACTCCGTGTCCTGGCGCGTTTCGACGTCGTCGCTCGGCGGCGACCATTGCCCAACGGCGAAGACACGCTCGGCGTCCGCTTGATCGGCAAGATCGGCCGGAACGGCGCAGTAGCGGTTGTACAGCTTGACGCGCAGCCGGTACTGATAGGTTCTTCCGGAGACTGCTCCGCCTCCGGCGGCCGCTTCCGCGTCGTGCGCCCAGACGACCTGGTACCGCGACCGCCGCTGAACGGTGTCTTCGGTGTCATCGTCGTCGTCCCTGGCTGGAGGGTTACGCTCTTCGTCGAGTTGCCCCTGGCGAGCGTCATCGATGAGACGATCTGCCTGCTGTATGTGATTGGTCCGCACGCCGGGCATTTTCTTGATCTCGTTTGCCCCGTCGATGACGGCTTTCCACTGGCGAGCCTGGAACAACGATTGCGCCTTTAACAAGGCGTCCTCGATCAGCTCCGTTTCGGTCTTGGGCGTGTCCACCACCGCGGGCGCGAGATCGGTCTGAGTCGGATAGTCGCGCGGTTCACACGCGCCGGGATTGAGTGGGTTGCACAACTCGCGGTCCAGCGCGGGAATATCGGTGTCATCGAACTTCGGATACAGCCACTCGTCGCCATGCACCTTGGTGGGAAACATCGGTCTGAACAGATCGGGTTGCGTGTTGCGCAATAGACTGAAGAACGCGCTGATTCGCTCGCGCGTGGCCTCTGTCGCAATCGGACCCTTTCGGCCCTCGACGATGTCCACCTGCGGCAGCGACGGCAACACCGCCGGCACGTAGGACTTGACGTCGATCCAGTCACCGTAGGTCCCGTCCACGAGCCTCTCGCGCCGCTGAAGATCGATGCCGGCGACGTACGGATTGCGTCGCCCGGCCTTGTATCCGGCGTTCTTGCACACGGTGATCTGATGCTGTTGGTCGAACTGGGCTGCGATCGTCACCCAGTTGACATCCGTTTCGAACCCACCGACGATCGGCGCTCCCTGCGCGTTTCCCCCCCCGACGCCCAGGGGCACGGGCGGCGCGAGGCTCAGGGTCGATCGTCCGGTGGTCACCATCGGTTTGGAGGGCGCCACCACCGACGCGAGTCTGATCTCGCCCACTCTCGGCGGAGCGTCTCCGATGTCCGGTACGGGAGGCAGGTGCGGCGTCGGCGATGCAAGTTCCGCTTCGAGATTCGCATAGGCCAGCGTGCTCGAGGCCGCCTGCAACTGGGGCACGAAGTCGACAACTTCGACTTCATCCGGCTGCGCCCCCTGGAAGCGGTCGCGCAGCGCGCGGCCGGCGTCGCGAATGTGCTCGTCGATGCTGTTGGGACGCACGATTTCGCCGCTGAGATCCGCTGTGTTCGGGGTCGAGACCACGTACAGAACGATCGCCGAGAGTAGCACGGCGGCGCAGATGGCCAACAACGCCTTCTCGATGTGGCGTTCCACGATGTTGACAGATTGCTTGGCCATCGGGGTGTCTCCAGTTGGCGTCGACCGCTTCGCGGCGTTAGGGACTCTCTTCGGCGGGTCGTTCCTTGCCGATTTCGTTGAGGACCGCGTCCGGCATCAATCGCCGATATCGATCACCGAAGAAGATTGTCTCGAAGTCCATCAGTATCTTCACGGCGGGTTCCGATCCGTAGATTCTGCCCTCCATGTCCAGCGTCTGGAGTGCGTCGGTTTCGTAGGCGTACTCGATGTTCAACAACGTGTGAAAACGGTCCTTGCAGACTTCGTCGATGATCAGCGGTAGATCCCGTGGATCGACGACCATCTTCAGCGTGAACTGCACGAGGTCATAGAGGTCCTCGGACTTGTTCTGCGTGAACACCCCGTCACTCGATGAAGGCGGTTCGACCGGTTCCGGACCCAGGACGTCCCGTTTGCCTGGGCGCACATCCTTCGGCAGGTAATCGGAAACGCGAATCGAGATGATCTCCTTGACGGGCAGCACGCCAACCCACGCGGGGCGCCCGTCCGCCTTCAATCGCTGTGCCACGGTCTCGTTGGCCCGCACCAACGACTCCACCACGTCCTCTTGAACCCACAGCGAGACTTGCGCCTTCCACATATCGATCGGTGGCGGGACCGAGAACCTGCCCGCCCGCGCGAAGTCTTCATTGATGTCGAACAGGCTCATATCCGCGTAGCAGTAGACACCCCGCGCCCGCCGGATCGATGCCCGAGCCGCCGCGGATTCCCGCGCCTGCGCGGTCGTGATTCGACCTGACTTGTACGCCTCCTCCGCCTCACCGTCACGAACCGCCGGCGCGGCGTCCGACGTGCCGGGCTCCTCGTCTTCGCCGAAACTCTTGGCGGCCCGCGCTTCTTCGTCCATCTCCTCTTGGGTCTGCGCCACGTCTGCCGCCGACGGCGGCGCGCCGGCTTTCAGGCGGTCAAAGAGCCGATCGAACGCGGCCATGTAGATCCGCGAGAACTCCAGCTTGCCCGTCTGGGAAGGAGTCGGAAAGAACGCTTCCCCCGCCGGCGGCTCAAGCGGCGTATAGTCGTTGAACGCCAACGCCGCCTCCAGGAACCGCCCGTAGTTGCGCCGCACCGTCTCTACCCGCGTCTTCTCCGCCTGAATGGTGCGTTCGTTGGCGGGGGCGCGTCTGAACTTGCCGAACTGCCCGTGCAGAGCGCTGACGCTCTTCAGTTCGGTGTCAACGTCGGCCATCTTGCTCACGCCCCAGCCGCCAATCGCCAGGGACGCCACCACCACCACCGCGCAGATAATGTTGAACAGGTTTCGTTTCAGAATATCGAGCACGGCACGCACGTTGCTGATCTCCTTGTATGGGCCCATCACCGCGTGCCGGCAGATCGCACGCGGCACGTTGAGTCGCTCGTCCTACGCGGATTCTTTTTCCTTCTCCGGGAGATCCCGCAGAACCACGTCGAGCTTCATTTCAAAAACCCAATCGTTGCCCATTGGCTCGTCCGTGATCGGATCGTACTTCTCGGCGCCGGCGGGGGGTTTCTTGGTGCTCGGCGGCCTGCGACCGCGAGGCGGGCGCCGGCCCGTCGGCGGCTTCTTCTCGTCGCGGTCGGCAAGGTCGCGTCCGCCCGTGATGACCACCCGGTTGACGAAGAACCCTTGGCCCGGCTGTTGCCCGCGCATCTTGATTGCGCTCTTGAATCGCTCGTCGACGAACTGGTATGGCTTTTCGTGTGGCGTCCGGCACTGCAGCGTGATCAGAAAGCCGCTCAGCTTCTCGCTGCCCGGATCCTCAACAACCGGCGTCGGATCGCCGGCTCCGACGTCGTGGAGATCCACCTTGTCGAGTTCCTCGTGGTACTCGGCTGAAAACCGTTCGATGAACACTTCCGGTCGCTTCGGCCGTGCCAAGTTGCCCGCGCGATCCGCCCGAATCAGCCGTTCATACTCTGATGCGTCCGAGGCGGCAGCGAGTTCACCTTCCGGCTGGGGCAGGGCGCCGTGGATCATGGACAGTATCTTGGGCCAAACCGCCTTATTGCGTTGGAGCTTCAGGATCGCTTCGCTCTTGTGAATCTCCGTCTCGCCTTCGCCCGTGTAGTTGTTCATCTCGGCTTGGAGTGCCTTGGCAACCTCCAGCCAGGTCTGCCCTTCCTGCCGGGGCGGGACGTTCGAGACCCCGCTGCGCAGCAGCCGGACCGCCTCGGTGTAGCTCATTCGCGTCACCGGGCTGCCGGCGTTCGCGGCAAGGATGCCCAGATCGGACTGCCGCCGGAACCACACGATGCCCGACCCGAGCAGGAGACATGCGGCGGCAGCCGCAAAGAACGGCCGTTTCTTGCGCCAGATGACCTGCTTCACGATCTCCGCGGGAAGCAGGTTCGATTGAATCAGTGACGACGCCGGGAGCGCCTTAGCGGCGTCGAGTCCCTGCAGCGCGAGCCCGTAGCTCACGATAAAACTCGGCAACTGCTCCACGAACGCCGTGTCGTCTCCGACCGCCGCGATGTTGGCCATCTTGAACGACTCCGGCTTCTCCACCGGCATCTGCAGATTCTGCTGCAGGTATTTCAGCAGACCCGGGAGCTTGAACGCGTTCCCCAAGCCCACGACGCGCTTCAACTCCGCCTCGCGGTGTGTCGTTCGGTAAAAGCCGAGCGAACGCGACAACTCCTGGACAAACTCGGCGAAGACCGGTCGCATCGCCTGAAACACCTGCCGCGCGTACTTGCTGGTCGCGGCCGTGCGCTTGAGATTCTCCGCCTTGGCAAACGTCAGCTTGAATGACTTGACCAGCGCGTCCGTGAACCGGTTGCCGCCCAACGGTATGGTGCGTGTCCACAGGTCGAATCGCGTGGCGACGATCAGGTTGGTGTTATCAGCGCCGACGTCCAGCAGCACGCTGGCGCCCTCGTCCAGACGCCCGTCAAACTGCATCGCGTTGTACACCGCCAACGGTGCGGCCTGAACGGCGATCGGTTCGATCCCCGCCTGCTCGAACGGCATGAGGTAGTTACGGATGAGGTCGCGCTTGATGGCGAAGATGCCCACCTCGACGTCCGGCGAGTCGTCCTCCTGAAACGTCTGGTAGTCCCAGATCACCTCGTCGAGGTCAAATGGTATCTGCTGGTCGGCTTCGTACCTGACTATGTCGGGGATCTTCTTCGGTTCAACCGGCGGCAACTTGCTGAAGCGAGCCAGCGTGTGCTGACCCGGCACGCCGACCACGATTCTGTCCTTCGATATGTCGTGCTTCGAGAGAAACCGCTCAAGCGATTCGGAAATCACTTGGTACTGGTTGTCGTCCGCATCCGACATCATCGCCGGGTGTTCGAGATACTCGTGCCCGATGATGTCCACTTGGCCTTCCGCCCCGGGTCGCAGCTTGATGGCCTTGAGCGCACATCGGCCGACATCGATTCCCCAAACTTCTACCGTACTTGCCATCGCTCACTCCATAGGACCGTTGCCCGTTGCAGCCGGTGATCGTCGAGTCGACTCTCGAACGACGCAGTATCTGCCATGTCCCTCACCCTGTAAAGCCGCCCGAATTGCTTCGGGCCCCCGCTCGGCGAACCCAACACGGCGCCGATCATTCTAGTCACCGAGTGTCATCCCGAGTCAACCCGCTCCTCTCTATTGAGCGGAATCACGCCTCTCGGCAAGCCTCTTGCCTCGCTTATTCGGGGTGTTGATTCTGCCGATCGGTTGTGAGTATAGTGCCCCGGCCCAAGGCCCGCCCGGCGGGCTGAACGGACGCTGTAATCCGAACACGGTTTGACAAGGACTCCGCGATGAACGTGCAAACACCGACCGCGCCCATGACCGGCACCCAACACATCGACATGGTCGAATCCTACGCCGCCCACAACTACCACCCACTGCCCGTCGTGATAGCCAAGGCGGACGGTGTTTGGGTCGAGGATGCCGATGGCAAGAAGTACATGGACATGCTGGCCGCCTACTCAGCCATCAACTTCGGACACAATCATCCCGAACTGATCGCGACCGCCAAGACGCAGCTTGACGACTGCACCCTGACCTCGCGCGCGTTCTACAACGACCAGTTGGGTCCCTTCTGCAAGGATCTGGCCGAGCTGTGCAAGATGGAAGCCGTCCTGCCGATGAACACCGGCGCCGAAGGTGTCGAGACCGCCATCAAGACGGCCCGCAAGTGGGGCTACACCAAGAAAGGCGTCGCCAAGGACAAAGCCAAGATCATCTGCTGCTCGGAAAACTTCCACGGCCGAACGACCACCATCGTCAGCTTCAGCACCGATGAGCAATGTCGCAACGGCTTCGGACCCTTCACGCCCGGTTTCGAGATCGTCAAGTACGGCGACATCGACGCCCTGAAGAACGCCATCGATGACAACACCGTGGCATTCCTCGTCGAGCCCATCCAGGGTGAAGCAGGCATCATCGTCCCGCCCGAGGGCTATCTTCAGAAGGTCCGCGAGGTCTGCACCGAGCGCAACGTCCTGTTCATCGCCGACGAAATTCAATCCGGCCTGGGTCGCACCGGCTTCACCTTCGCCTGCGAGCACGACGGCGTGCAGCCCGACGTGTACATCCTCGGCAAAGCGCTCGGCGGCGGCATCATGCCGGTTTCCGCAGTAGTGTCATCGCGTGACATTCTCAGCGTGTTCACCCCCGGCGACCACGGCAGCACCTTCGGCGGCAACCCGCTGTCCTGCGCCGTCGCCCGAAAGGTCATCGAGATCCTCAACACCGGCAAGTACCAAACCGCGGCCGCGCAGCAAGGCGAGTATCTCTTCGGTAAGCTCAACGCCATCAAGAGCGACAAAGTCAAGGAAATCCGCGGCAGAGGCCTCTGGGTTGGCATCGAATTCCACCCGTCCGCCGGCAAGGCCATGGAATACTGCAAGCGCCTGATGGACGAGGGCATGCTCTGCAAGGACACCCATGAGCAAACCATGCGACTCGCGCCCCCGCTTTGCATCACCAGGGAGGAAATCGACTGGGCCGTCGAACGCATTCGGAATGTGATCGGGTAGGGCGGGTTCCACCCGCCGATTCGGACGATACTCTTGTCGAAAGTGCGTCTCCGCGGAGCGTTTTCAATCGTTGAGTGCAATCGAAACCAAGGAGTAATCCCGTGCCCGACAAAAGCGAAATCCGTCACTTCGTCTCGATGCTCGACTTCTCGGCCGATGAGATCGCCGACGTCCTCAAGACCGCCAAGAAGCTCAAAGAGGAAGGCCGCACGCACGCCGACCCGCCGCTCGCGGGCAAGACGCTGGCCATGATCTTCCAAAAGCCGTCCCTGCGCACCCGCGTCTCGTTCGAGACGGGCATGACCCAGCTCGGCGGCCACGCGATCTACCTGGCGCCCACCGACATCAGCTTGGGCAAACGCGAGACCACCGAGGACATCGCCATCGTGCTGAGTCGCTACGTTGACATCATCATGGCCCGCGTCTTCGGTCACGACATCGTCGAAGACCTCGCCACCCACGCGACCGTGCCGGTCATCAACGGTCTCAGCGACTACGAGCACCCCTGTCAGATCCTGGCCGACTTCCAGACCATCATCGAACGTAAAGGCGCGCTCGAAGGCGTCAACGCCTGCTACATCGGCGACGGCAACAACGTGGCCCACTCGCTCATGTTCGGCGCCGCGCGCATGGGCATGCACATGACCGTCATCACGCCGCCCGGCTATGAGCCCGAAGGCGAAGTGACCCGCGAAGCCAACGAAGTCGCCTCGAATACCGGTTCCAAGATCACCGTAACGAACGACGTCAACGCGACCGCCGGCATGGACGTGCTCTACGCCGATGTCTGGGCATCGATGGGCCAGGAGAGCGAAGCGGAAGACCGCAAGAAGCTCTTCAGCGACTACCGAATCGACGCCGATACGATGGGCCGCGCCGATAAGGACGCCGTGATCCTCCACTGCCTTCCCGCCCACTACGGGGACGAGATTGACTACGAGACGTCGCGTACGCCGAACTCGGCCATCTTCGATCAGGCCGAAAACCGCATGCATGCTCAGAAAGCCCTCATGTTCCACCTGGCGGGTTGACAGTGTCCGAGCCGCAGTCATTCCGAGCGCAGCGAGGAATCTCGCCAATCCCACTTAGCCGCCTGACTCGCAGCGAATGCGTGCGTTGGAGATAAGGTGCGTACGCACTACGTGTATATCTTGACGAACACCAGCCGCACTCTTTACGCCGGCGTCACCAACGACCTCGCCCGCCGCGTGCAAGAGCACTGCGAGGGAACCGCGAAGGGGTACACGTCCAGATACAAGATTGATTCCCTCGTCTATTATGAACCGTATGCCGATGTGCGCGAGGCCATCGCCCGTGAGAAAGAGATCAAGGGATGGCGTCGGTCGAAGAAGATCGGCTTGATCGAAGCGGATAACGCCATCTGGGAGGATCTAGCAGATGGACTCGTCTGAGTACTCAGCGTTTTGGCGACCCCTGCCCCGAAGTCATGCTGAGCGAAGCGAAGTACCCTGCCCGAACGGCAAGATTCCTCGCTCCGCTCGGAATGACAATTCGGAGCTTGATCCTCGATGCGGCGCGGTCCACATTCTCGGACGACAATGTTCTCAAGCGGTGTAGTGTAGAATACGGGCATGTCCGACAAGCGACTCATCGTGGTAGCCCTCGGCGGAAACGCCATCTCCCAGCCTCACCAGGAGGGGAACGTTGGCGAGCAGTTTGAGAATTCAAACGTGACCGCCCGCCAACTGGCCGACCTCGTCGACCAAGGACACCACCTCGTCATCACGCACGGCAACGGCCCGCAGATCGGGAACTTCCTGCTCCGCAACGAGGTCGCCGCCGGCGAGATCTACCCGCTTCCCATGGAGGTGGCCGTCGCGCACGTCCAGGGCGGCATGGGGTTCATGATCGCCCAGACGCTGACCAACGAACTTGATCGCCGCAAGCACGACCGCGTCGTCAACACGTTCATCACCACGGTATTGGTTGATCTTGCCGATCCGGCGTTTCTGAATCCCACCAAGCCGGTCGGGCGAGTGCTCAACCAGGATGAAGCCGTGCGCTACCGGTACAACGACGGCTGGCAAACCCGGGAGGTCGAGCCTGGCAAATTCCGCCGCGTCGTGCCGTCGCCCAACCCGATACGCATCATGGAAATCGATGCCATCCGTCGTGCCGTCGACGGCGGTGACATGATCGTCGCGTGCGGTGGTGGTGGTATCCCCGTGGCGCGCGATCCCGACAACGGTCTTCACGGAGTGGCCGCCGTCATCGACAAGGACCTCGCCTCGGCGCTGCTGGCGACCGAACTCGACGTCGACACGATCATGTTCCTGACGGCCGTCGACCGCGTCGCCGTCAACTTCGGCAAGCCCGATCAGCGCGACATCGAACACATGACCGTCGCTCAGGCCAGACAATGGCTCGACGAAGGTCAGTTTCCGGCGGGTTCTATGGGCCCCAAAATCCAAGGCGCCATCAACTTCCTCGAAGCGTCAAAAAAGCCCGGCGCCAGTGCCATCATCGGCGCGCTCGGCAAAGCCGCCGACGCCCGCAAGGGCAAGACCGGCACACGCATCACCAAGGCGTGAGCGGGTAGTCACTCCGAGCGTGTGATGAATCACCGACCCTCTCGGCGAACTCCGTTCCGACAAGCATCACGCCAAGCCGGACGACACGATTGCGATTGGGCTTTTCGCCGTCGGCGGAGATCCTCGTCGGCGAGTTGAGCGATGGCCTTCTTGACCACGCCCTCGCTGCGGCAGGGGTCGAGTCGACGGGCGGTTTCGTCGACGGCAAGCGCCTCGGCATTGCTGACCCTGAGCTGTCGGAAGATCGCCGCGGGCGACGTGCACGCCGGATGAACTCCTGGGGACCACGCCGCTTGCAGGTCCGACCTCAGAACACCGCTTCCGGCGGACGTGCGAAGTTCAACGATGTCGAAGCAAATCAAGTGAAACTCGCAGATGGGCTCGTGCCGCGGTTCTTCCATGGTCCGAACATCTGATAATAACAGCACTCCACGCGCTATACGGGCGATTATGGGTCCGCAGGGGGATTGCGAGGTGATCCGGCGCGGATCGGTCGGTCGGGCACGGAATCCGGGAGAATTCTGAATTGAAATCCCCGAAGCGACGTGTTACCATTGTAGGCTGCGAGTGGCGGAAGCCTCCTGTTTCCGCGCCACTCAGGCCTGTCCGATGGTTTCCCGAGAGAGAGATTAGAGTGGGTTCGTGCTTGCGCGCGGACACATGGTGCCGCCGGGCGTGGTTCGCCGGGACGGCAGCTGTATCGTACGGAGCGGGCTCCGTGCACGACACCAGCGGTGGCGTGCGGTGCCCGAGTGGTTTTTTTGTGAGCGTAAGTGAACGCGTGGTAAGGCGGGCGCCGGAACGGTTTCCGGTTCGTCTGACGACGAGGAGGAGTTTGTTATGAAGAAGGTTCTCATGGGTTTTGTGGCCGTCGCGCTCATTGCCGGACTGCCGGCGATGGCGAACGACAATGTGGTGACCAACGGTGATTTCTCGCAGGGCGACACCGGCTGGGATGTCGTCAACTCGAACGGCGGGATCGGCGGCGTCACGTTCGGCGGCGGTACCGCCACGATCACCGGACCGGATGGTGCGGTCGGTCCCGGGTTCGTGGAGATCTGGCAGAACGTCGCCGGTGCCGACGGCGCCGACACGACGATCTCGTTTGATCTCGTCTCGTACACGAGTGTTGACGTCGGCTACACGCCCGCGTTCGACTCGGGTTACGTGTCGATCAACAACCAGGGTCAAGGCCTGAATGCCAATGGTACGACGGTCCCCGGTCTGAACCCGGGTTCCGGCGATCAGTCGTCGTACGGCGACCTCCAGGTCAACCCGCCGCACTCGAACATCCACTATGAATTGGTGGTCCCCGGCACGAACGACATGCGTCTGGCGTTTGGTGTCGACTCGATCGACAACCTCTACGGTCCCGGCGTCATGACGATTGACAACGTCAGCGTCAAGGTGCCCGAGCCGACGACCATCGCGCTTCTCGGCATTGGTGCCGTTGCGATGCTCCGTCGTCGCCGCTAAGCGATTTCGGCCCCACGGCCGGAACTGCAGCAGAGAAACACGAAACATCCCCGGTAGTGGACATCCGCTGCCGGGGATGTTCTTTGGGGCGCATTCCATTCTGGGTGGCATGCCCACGCTTGCGTGGGCATGAGGCGACAGCTTCCAAGCCCATGGCCACGCAAGCGTGGGCATGCCACCCGGAATGGGATGCA
>JAJDDR010000234.1 GCA_029260255.1 Phycisphaerae bacterium | reverse complement strand
GCTGCCGCCCATGATGACCAGCGTCTCGCCGCGCCGCACGTCGAAGGTCACGCCGTCGAGCACCCGAACGTGCCCGCCGTCGCCGGTCGGAAACTGCTTGACCACTTCCTTGAGCGTGATGGTGACGTCCTGTTCCATGGTGGCCGCTGTGTCTCCTGCGCGAGCGCCGTAGCAGTCAGATTCCCAGTATATAGAACACGGCCGTGAACATCGCGTCGATGCCGATAAGCGCAACGATCGACTTGACGACGGTGGCGGTGGTTGCGCGTCCGACGCCCACGGCGCCGCCCTTGACGTTCAGCCCCTCGTAACAGGCGATCATCGCGATCACGCCGCCGAACACGCCGGCTTTCATCAGCCCGGTGAGGAAATCGCTGAGCGTCAGCGCCGACTGTGTGAGCGAAAGATAAAGAAAGGGCGGGACGTCGAGCACGAACACCGACGTGAGGAAACCGCCCAAGACGCCGACGAAATCCGCGATGACGGCCAGCGCGATGATCATCACACTGCTGGCGATGAATCGCGGCATGACCAGAAAGCGGATGGGGCTCAGGGCGTGCGCCCGCAACGCTTTGATCTCCTCGGCCTCGACCATCGCGCCGAGTTCCGCGGCGATGGACGCGCCGGCGAACCCGCTCAGCACGATGGCGGTCAGCAACGGACCCAGTTCGCGAACGATGGCGATGGCGACGACGTCCGCGACGCGCTCGAGTTGCCCGTAGGTCTCGAGCGTCGGGGCCAACTGAAGCGCGAGAATCACGCCGATGAAGAGCTCAACCAGGACGACGATGGAGATGCTGCGAACGCCGATGCGCACCATCTGCGTGGCGAGTGCCGGCCATCCGAACTTCACCCTCCGCGAGAACAGGCCGCGCGCGATCCACAACACTGCGTCGCGCAACAGGTAGCCGATGCCCCCGACGTAGCGGACGCGGTCGACGTTACGCTGCGCCGATCTGCCAACCGCCGCAACCGCGCGGTACGCAGGACCCGGACCGGACGAGTTCGCCGAGGGAATTCCGCTCACAGTGTCTTGGCTTCGCTCGTCGTTTCGACGATGGTGAAGAACTGATCGAGTCGTGTGATCTCGAGCACCCCGCAGACGCGATCGCTCGGGTTGACCAGGATCATCTTGCGATCCTCCTTCTTCAGGCGACGAAAGATTTCCACGAGCGAGCCGACACCGGACGAGTCGATGTAGTTGACCTGGGATAGATCGAGTATGAGACGCGCGGGCTTCTCGGCGCACAGCTCGGCGAGTTGCTGGTGAAACTTCGGCGTACGGTGCAGATCGATCTCGCCGCCGAGTTGAACGGTGATGCCCGCCTCCTCCCGGGAAATGTCTAGGATCACTTCACTCATTGTTCTTTTCTTTTCTTTGTCATGATCAACTGCATCCCTCCGCCGTCGGCCGGAGTGTACGTGACCTGGTCCATGACGGTTCGTATGATGTGGACTCCGAGACCTCCCGGCTTGATATCCTCCAGAGCCCGGCCGGCGATCTGCGTGGGGTCCACCTGCCGTCCGAAATCGCGAATCGTGATGTGGATGGCGTCACCTTCCGATCCGTTGATTCGTTCGAGCCGGATCTCGATGGGCTGATCGCACGGTCCACCGTACCCGTGCCGGATGACGTTGGCCAGCGCTTCGTCGACCGCGAGCGCAATCTCATTGACCTCCGTATCGCCGAAACCGGCGGCCTCGGCTTGCGTCGTGACTCGGGCGCGTACCGCGGCGAGTTCGCTCGGGTCGCTGCATATGCGAATGTCCTCGGTTTCGTTGTCCATTTCGGCGACCGCCCGGACTTCACCTTTCCCGTTCCGCGTGCGCCGGCGTTCCGGCGTGTTGCGAAACATGCCGCCGCCAACGCGCCACCGACTCGGCACGGGACTCCGCCGAGCCACCGGCGGCGAACCCGAAACGCTCGCCGGTCATCCCCCCAAGCGCGTTGATCGCCGCGAATCGCACCAGCGCGTCCTCGTCATCGAGGCGGTCGACGAGCTGCGGGAGTGCCGACCGATCACCCGACGTGGCGGCTGCTCGAATCGCCCGTACGCGGTCCGCCGCCTCAAGGGACTGCATCTGCGTGCGCTCCGAACGCCCCGGCGCTTGGCACGCGCCGCAAAAGCAGATCGAAGCCGTGATCGCCGCCGATTCCCAGAAACGCGCAACACGCAAACCAGATCATCCACCAGACCGTACGGTGTCATCAAGACGCTATGGCAAGTGAGATTATAGATTCTGCTGCCGGGCGTGCAAACACCGCGCCGGATGGTCCTGCGGGGCGGTTGCGAGACCACCAACGCCGTCGTATCGTGGCCGGAGCGGCGTGCGACGCCCGGTACCGCCGTTCGAGCGAAGGAATACCATGGCATCTCCCGAGCACAGACCGCCCTCGATGAGCATCGAGTTGCTCCATGAGGGGCATCCGAACCGTCAAGCCGCTTTGCGCCTTCTCGTCAGTGACGGCGCGGAGAGCGCGGCACAGGTGTCCCGGAATCTCGATTCGTTGCTGGACGCCGTCCGGACCCAGGGCATGTGCCTGGATCTCGTGGTGAGCGCGTGCCTGGCGGGACGATTGGCCGCATCGTCGGCCGTAATCGAGTCTCCCGGCCGAACGGGTCTCATGGTCCTGGGGATACCGACACGCGGCCGGATTCCCACCGAGTGGGCGGTCGCGATGCTCGCCGAAGCGCGGCGGCTTGCGTGGGAACGCGACCTGGTTCTGCTGCAATCACTGGTGGCGCCGGAAGATACACGCATCGCCATGATCCACCGGGACGGAGGATTCCAGTTTCTCGCGGAGCTGATCTACCTGGAGTGCAAACTGTCGGAGTCGATGGGCCGCCGCGAACGTCCCCCTGGCTTGTCCTATCTTACCTATTTGCCCAGCTTGGAACCGCAGTTCATCGCGGTGCTCGAGCAAACGTATCGCGAGAGTCTCGATTGCCCCGGGCTGAACGGCATTCGCGACACGGCCGACGTTCTGATCGGCCACAAGCACACGGGCATCAGCGCGCCCGAAGCGCTCTGGTTTCTCGCGATGCGCGGCGATACACCCGTGGGTGTGTTGTTGCTGTCCGAGGTCCACAATCGCTCGTGCCTGGAGATCGTGTACATGGGCGTCGTCGTCGAAGCGCGCGGCCAGGGCATCGGCGATGCGTTGCTGTCGCTGGCGAATGAGGTTGCGCGCCGACGCGGCGCGTCGGGTCTGACGCTCGCGGTCGACGGCGCGAACGTGTTCGCGCATCGGGCGTACGCGCGTTGGGGTTTCGCCGAAGTCGGTCGACGACGCGCGTGGATTTGTCGTAGGCCTCAGTGACGCAAAAGGCTGCGCGATTTGTCCACGCACTTGTCCACGCACTTGTCCACAATGGTGCGCGCGATGTGCTCAAAATGTGCTCACATTTTTTTTTCAGTCGCTAACCTATTGTCGTGTGAAGCTCAAGCGTGGTGTGCATAACCCCGCTAGGGAAAACCCGCCTTGACGCTGTTCGGCGCGAGTGATAAGTTCTGCCCCGCTGTTCTGATAACATGATGTCGAATTGACGGGGACGCAGCTTCCGACGTTTCCGAACCTTCGTGGTCGATGTCTGTCGTTCTTCTGAGTTTCGCTTGTCCCTGCTTGGGGGAAGGAGCTTGAGGTGGGAGTACGCGCGCATTCTGACGCACTCGTTGCCCAGTTGCAGGAGCGCATTGCCGATCAGGTCGGACCGCACCGCTACAAGGTCTGGTTCAAAGGCTCGACGGAGTTCGCGCTGGCGGACGGTTTTGTGAGCGTGAGCGTTCCGAACCAGTTCGTCGGCGGGTGGATTGAGAAACACTTCATCGACGTTATTCGAGACACGGCTTCGGGCGTCGCGGGCCGGCCGTTGGACGTGGCGTTTACGATCGACCCGGCGCTCTCCAAGCTGGTCCGTAAGAAGCAGCCTGATTCGCAGGTGGACTACGCGACGAACAACCCGGAGCGCCTGGCCCGCGCCCAGAAGAAGCTCGGCACGCCGCCGCCGGAGTCGATTCCGAAGCGTGCGTTCCACGACTTCGTGGTCGGCTCGTCGAATCGCTTGGCCTATACCGGTGCGATCAGCGTGGCCGAGCAGCCGTCGTCGCAGTACAACCCGTTGTTTATCCACGGCGGATGTGGTGTGGGCAAGACGCACCTGCTTCAGGCGGTGTGCAATCGCATCAAGGAGTTGCACCCCGACAAGACGTATCGATACATCTCCGGTGAGGACTTCACGAACCAGTACGTTTTCGCCATCAAGACGCGCGAGGTGGAGTCTTTCCGCCACCGTTATCGCAACGTCGACGTGCTGGTGATCGACGACGTCCACTTCTTCTCCAACAAGCGCGGCACGCAGGAGGAGTTCCTGCACACGTTCAACGCGATCGACGTGGCGGGCAAGCAGTTGGTCATGGCGTCCGACGCCCATCCCAAGATGATCGCCCAGTTGTCAGAGTCTCTGGCGACGCGGTTCATTTCGGGCATGGTGGTGAAGATAGACGCGCCGGATCGCCAGACGCGGGTGGAAGTGTTGCGGCGGCGCGCCGCGAAGATGAACTGCGACGTTCCCGAGCCGGTCGTCGAGTACATCGCCGAACACTGCCGGGCGAACATCCGCGAGTTGGAAGGCGCGCTCTACAAGCTGGTCGCCCTGGCGAATGTCACCAAGAAGCCGATCTCGCTCTCGCTGGCGGTGCAGGGCTTGCAGGATCTGATTCAGCGGACCACCTCGATCGTGCGGCTGTCGGACATCGAGAGCGTGGTGGCCATCTACTTCGGATTGAGCCCGGCCGATCTGCACACGTCGCGCAAGTCGCGGACCATCGCGCTGGCGCGTGGGATCGCCATGTACCTCGCGCGGAAGAACACGGACATGAGCTTCCCGGAGATCGGTCGCTTCATGGGCAACAAGAACCACTCCACCGTGCTCCTGGCGGCGCGACGAATCGCCAAGCTCGAGGCCGAGGACGGAATCGCCCGGTGGGTCACGCCGACCGGCGACCGGGAGAAGAGTATTCGTGCGGTGCTCAGCGAGTTGGAAGAACAGTTGGGCCAGCCGAGCGTGCCCTAGCGATTGCACGCTCGGTATCCCCCGCAAGACGCACGGATCGGAGTGACATGTCCCGTCACTCCGGTCCGGCGGCACTCTGATGTCACGCTC
>JAJDDR010000233.1 GCA_029260255.1 Phycisphaerae bacterium | reverse complement strand
GGCGCATGACACTTTCGGCGGCATTCGATTCCGGGTGCCACGGGCGGCTTGCCCGCCCGTGTGGTCACACAGGCGGGCGGGTGGGGCGTACGCACTGGCAGACAAGCTGCCAGTGGCACCCGCCGAAAGTGTCACGCACCCCCTTCACTTGTCATTCCGAGCGCACCCGACCGTTCGCCGCCGGGAACAACTATCGCCACCTTCTTAGGGATGCACCTCACGGCGGCGTTGGAATCGCCGGTTGCGTTGCGGTATAGTGCGCGGCGTCATGAAGAACGATCATACGCTTCGGGTCTACGATTCGATTATCGGGTTGCTGTCGGGCGAGGATAACCCCACGCCGCTGGTGCGCCTCTCCAAAGTGACGGGGTTCGAGCATGCCCAGGTCTTCGCCAAGTTGGAATGGTACAACCCGTTCGGCGCGGTAAAGGACCGCATCGCGGACAACCTGATTCGCGATGCCGAGGAGCGCGGCGTGCTCAGCCCGGGGTCGAAGCTGGTCGAGCCTACGTCCGGAAACACCGGGCTCGGGCTGGCCATGATGGGCAACGCGAAGGGTTACCCGTTGCAGACGCCGCTGTCGGCGGCCATACCGTTGGAGAAGCGGACCGTGTTGCGTTTCTTCGGTGCCGATGTCGTGGAGATGGACGATACGCTGTGTCCCGCGCCGGGCGCTCCGGAGGGCGCCATCGCGTCGGCCATGAAGACGGCCGAGACGCAGCCCGACTTCGTCATGCTCAACCAGTATGCCAACGAGGCGAACCCCGGCGGTCACTACCGCACGACCGGTCCGGAGATCTGGAAGCAGACGCAGGGGAAGGTCACGCACTTCGTCGCCGGTCTGGGCACGTGCGGGACGATCACTGGGACGGGACGATTCCTGAAGGAACAACACGCGGACATCCAGGTGATCGGCGTTCACCCGGAGGACGGGCACGATATTCCGGGCGTGAGGAGCCTACGGCAACTAGAGCACACGCAGTTCTACCTGCCCGACGAGTACAATGGTACGTTCGAGGTGACGAATCGCGAAGCGTTTGACATGTGCCTGCGCGTCAACCGTGAGGAGTGCATCATCGCCGGGCCCAGTTCGGGCATGGCACTGGTCGGAGGACTGCGCGCGATTCCGGACGAGCCGGGGACGGTCGCGGTGGTCATCTTCCCGGACAACGTGTTCAAGTACGCGTCATCGTTCCAGAGGCATTTTCCGTATATGTGCCCCGCGGACAAAGGTGCCGAGACCGCCGGAACCGGCGAGAACGACCGCTTTCTCGCGGCGATGATGGAAAACCTGAAGAACCCGCACGACTCGGTGCGCGTCAGCGATCTCGAGAGCGCACTCGACGCAGGCGGCTCGCCGATGCTGATCGACGTCCGACCGGCTGATATGTTCGCCAAGTCGCACATCGAGGGCTCGGCGAACATTCCGATGGACGAGTTCGCGGAGCGCGCCGACGAGATCCCGCCGGACCGCGAAGCGTCGATCGTCGTGGTCTGCGGCATCGGCAAGTTCTCCAAGAACTGGACGCTGTATCTCAAGTCGAAGGGCTATCGCAACGTGCGGAGCCTGAAAGGCGGCGTCGGAGAGTGGGTTCGCAAGGGGCTTCCGACGATCACTACCGGAGAAAGTGATTGAAGACGGCGCGCGTGGAGATCGGGGGCATGCACTGCGACGGGTGCGTGACGTCGGTGCACGCGGCGCTGTCCGAGTTGCGCGGCGTTGACACTTGCGACGTCTCGCTCCGGGAGGCAACGGTGACCTTCGATGACAGCGTTTGCGGTCTTTCCGACGTGCTTTCGGCCATTCGGGCGGCCGGTGCCTTTGAAGTGACCGGGTTCTCGAGTGCCGGTGAGTGACACATCCGTCAAGCTGCGTATCGAGGGGATGACCTGCGGCGCTTGCGTTGCGCGAATCGAGCGCGCACTCCACGCGGTTGACGGCGTGCGGCGTGCGCGGGTCAATCTGACGACGGAGACCGCGACTGTTGATTCGGCTGGAGCCGGCGTCGAGATGCTGATCGCCGCGGTTCGGGCTGCCGGGTACGACGCTCGCCGTGCGCAAAGTGCCGGGCGTGAGCTGACCGAGCTCGAATCCAATCAAGCGGCCGACCTTCAGCGCCAACGGCAGGCGATGGTGCAAGCAATCGGGCTTGCGTTGCCGATCATCGGTCTGGAATGGGCGGGAGCGGTGCTGCAATCCGGACATGCGGGCGGGCACGTGTGGTGGCGCATCCTCCAGGGGTTGCTCTGCGCCATGCTGATGCTGTCGCCCGCGGGCGGTCCTATCCTTGCCGGCGGCGTCCGGGCAATCATCCACCGGGCACCGAACATGGACCTGCTAATCACGCTGGGCGTGGTGGCGGCATTTGTCTCCAGCGCGGTCAGCGTCGTCGCGCCCGGCGTGGACATGTATCACTTCCACGCGGCCGCGATGATCCTCGGGTTCATCAACGTCGGTAAGTACCTCGAAACGCGTGCCAGGCGAGAGGCATCGAGCGCGGTGGCGGCGCTGGCCCGGCGGACGCCGAAGACGGCTTTGCGTGTTCGCGACGGTGGGGTCGAGACTATTCCCGTCGCCCAAGTCGCTGTGGGAGACCGGATTCGCGTTCCCGACGACACGGTAGTGCCGGTGGATGGCACTGTCTGCGAAGGGTCCGCCGCGGTCGATCAGAGCATGATGACCGGCGAATCGCTGCCGGTGACTCGGGCGGTCGGCGACGCCGTCCTCGGCGGAACCGTCGTCTGCGACGGAACGATCACGATCGTCGCGACGTCGCTGGGCGAATCGTCGGCCATCGCGGCCGTCCTGCGCGCGGTCGAGGACGCACAGGCAGGCAAAACGGGCATGCAGCGAATCGCGGACCGCGTCGCCGGAGTGTTCGTGCCGGTCGTGGTCGCGCTCGCCGTGCTGACGCTGTTCGGTTGGGGTTTGGCGGGCGAGGGTTTCGCGCCGGGTCTCAAGGCCATGATCGCGGTCTTGGTGATCGCGTGCCCGTGCGCGATGGGTCTGGCCACGCCGACGGCCGTGCTCGTGGCAACGGGGGCGGCGGCGTTGCGCGGCATCCTGGTTCGAGACGCTGCGGCGCTGGAGGCGGCCGGGCGGATCGACTTCGTCATGTTCGACAAGACGGGCACGCTGACCGCCGGCGAGCCGGTGGTCACGTCGATGGTCGCGATGGGGGAGGCGACGGACTTGTCCGCGCTGTGGCGGCTGGCCGGATCGGCGGAGCAGTTTTCGCAGCATCCGCTGGCGCGGGCGATCGTCGCGGAGGCGAAGTGCCATGTGGTGACACTTACGGACCCGACCGCGTTTCGCAGCGAGCCGGGGCGCGGCGTATCGGCCACGGTGGACGGGCGGGCGGTGCTCGTCGGCGGGTCGACGTTTCTGGCGGATCGCGGCGTGGACGTACCGCGTCCGGACGACGCGCATCGCGCGCGTATGGTCGAGGGGCAGTCGACCGTCTGGATCGCGGTCGACGGGGAGATCGGCGGCTGGATCGGTCTGGCGGACGCGGTGCGGGATTCGGCGGCCGCCGCGGTGCGGGAGATGCGCCGCCTTGGCGTTGAAGTGGCTATGGTCACCGGAGATGCGACCGGCACGGCGCTGGCGGTGGCGTCGTCGCTTGAAATCTTTGCGGTCGACCCCGAGGCGACTCCCGAAGACAAGTCACTCTTCGTCCGGCGCAAGCAGGCGTCCGGCGCTCGCGTTGCGTTCGTCGGCGATGGGATTAACGACGCTCCGGCGCTGACCGCCGCCGACGTGGGCATCGCGTTCGCCGCCGGTACGGACATCGCCAAGGCCGCAGCCGACATCACACTGATGGGCGATGACCTGACACAGGTTCCGGCGGCGATCCGGCTCGCCCGCCGTAGCGTGCGCGTGATCAAGCAGAACCTGTTCTGGGCGTTCATTTACAACGTGCTGGCCATCCCGCTGGCCGCCACCGGCCGCGTCAGCCCCGGCATCGCGGCGGCCGCGATGATGGTGTCGTCTATCACGGTGGTGTTGAATTCCCTGCGACTGCGCACTGCGCCCAACCGCTAACCCATCACTTGTCATTCCGAGCGCAGCGAGGAATCTGGCCGGAATGACAATTCGGCGCGCTCATTGATCGTTGTCGTCAAGCAACGATCGCGCGGATGAGTCGGCGTCCAGGGCTACGGCGCGGGCGGCGAAGTCTCGGGCTTCGGTCGGGAGGTTGGCGCCGGCGAGGGCGAAGGCGGCGCGTTCGAGATGTTTGACGTTATTCGGTTCCAGCAGGCAGAGTGACTTGTATTCACGGATGGCGGATTCCTTGTCGCCGAGGCGTTCGGACAACGAGGCCAGCCGAACGTGGGTCTCGACTCTGAACGCGTCGGCGTAGATTGACCGCTTGCACCAGTACGCCGCGTCGGCCGGGCTGTTCCTCTTCTCGTAGATCGCGGTCAGCGCCAGTGGAATGTCGGCATCGTCTTCCTCCGTGCGGGCGAGTTCGAGGAGGTGGGGCAAGGCTCTGTCGTGGTCGTCGCGCGCGAGGTACACGCCCGCGAGACTGCGGTCGCTGACGGGGTCGAGCGGCAGGAGTTCCTCGAGGCGTTTGAAGTGCGCGACCGCGGAGTCGAGGTCACCGCGTTCCAGTGCGACGGCGCCGAGGACTCTTGGCGCGATCCACGTTTGCTGGTCGACGTCGCGCAGCATCCCCATGGTCGGGAGGAGTTCCGCGTCGATCATGCGGCGCGTGCCCTCGTCGTCGATCGTCTCGCGAGCGGACCAGAGAATCTCCCCGAGAAGTGCCAGCGCGTCGACATTCTTCGGATCGAAGCCCAGCGCACGTCGGGCGGCGATCATCGCGCCTTCGGGATCGTCGCCGTCGTATCGCGCGCGGGCCAGCCGGGCGTGGAGATCGGCGTTTTCGGGTTCGTCGACCAGCAGCTCCGCGACGGCGAGCGGGTCTTCCGGCGGGGTCAACTCCAGCCCCCACGCGCCGGCCTCCGCGCTCGCCCAGGCGGCGAACGCCTGATCAAACGACGTGGGATCGAGCTGCAAGATCTCCTTCAGCACGTCGGGTTGTGCCTTGCGATTGCGGTAGGCGGCGATCATCCGGTTGATCGCAGAGTAGCCGAACCGCTCCACGATGAACTCGCACATCCACGCGCTCTGAGCGTAGGCCATCTGGCGATCGTTCGGTTTCTTCGGACGCATGAACCCCCAGTCGATCGATTCCAGGGTGAACAGCTCGCCTCGGCGGACTGCCTCCGCCAGGATCGTACACCACGCCCACGGTCGGGGCGCGTCCTCCTGCATGACCGCCAGCCCCTCGGTGAACCAGTGCGGAATGCGATTCTCCGTGGCGGCCAGCGTGACGGTGTGCGTGTACTCGTGGCGCAGAACGCGCGCGACGTTGTACGCCCCTTGCAGTTGTGGATGGTCGCGCGGCGATTCCATCGCGATAACGCGCCCGGTGCAGGCGCCGACGGTGTGTATCCACGGCTTTCCGGTGATGCGGACGCCGAACATGCGGTGCGTCGGGAACAACTCGACGACCGTCTTGTCGGCGAGCGTCCACTCGTAGTCCTCGGCCAACTCATCGTGAATCTCTTCGAGGTACTCCGCCATGTACGGGACCAGCACGGCGTCGGTCGCGGCGTCGTGCTTGATGGTGAAGTGCTCGGTCTCCCGGCGTTGGTACGCGTTCAGATCCGAAAGAAGTTGCATCGTGTTGAGCGTGCGGGTGTCGAATTCGTCAAGTTCCCAGGCGCCCGCCAACGCGTCGGCCGCCTTCCGCTCCTCGCCCCACTGCATGTACATCAGACCGAGTTCCGTGCGGGGGCGCGGGTCCGTCGGGTCGGCCTCGATCGCGACCAGGTAGTGACGCTCGGAATCCGCGTATTGCCGCAGCGCGCCGAGCGCGTCCCCCATGATCCGGTGGTAGGCCGCGGGAGTCGGGTTGATCGCGTACGCCCGCTTCCGATACGCCGCAACCGCCGGCGCGTCGTTCATGCTGAAACTCGCCGCGGCGGCGTAGGCCAAGCTTTCGACATCGTTCAGATTCACCGCGAGCGCGCGCTCGGCCGCCGCCTTGGCATCCGCATACCGCCGCTCGGTCAGCTTCAGCGCCGCGTCGAGCCGCGCGGCGGGAACGAACCGCGGGTTGCACTCGAGCGCGCGCTCGATGTGCTTTTCGACGGCCTCGAAGTCCCAGCGATCAAGGGCGATCCATCCCAACCCGGTGTGGGCGTCCGCCAGGTTCTCGTTGATCTTGAGGGCGGCGCGATAGTCTTCGGTGGCGTCCTCGTGCCGGGATTTGGAACGCAGAAGGTCAGCAGCCGCCAGCCGCGCCGGCCAGTACGTTCGGTCGATTTTCTGATACGCCCGCTGATAGAGATCGCGAATCACGTATTGAGTTCGATCACTGATTTGCGAGTGCCGCGACATGACACTGAATCGCAAGAACCCTCCAGCCACCGCGGACAGACCGGCGGCGTCACTCGGAAGACCGGTCGTCTGAATCTGATCGAACGGGGCGTATGCCTGAAGCGCGTCGTCCCGCGCCCCAACGTACTCGTACAAGCGGCCGAGCAGGTATCGGGCTCGATGGTCGCGTCCGTCGATCGCGAGCGCCCGACGCGCGTGCGCAATCGCGTCGGAGTACCGGCCCGAGACCGTGAGCACATCGGCCATCACGCGCTGCCACGTGCCTGAGTCCCCTCCGGCGGTGTCGGCTCGATTGAGCGTCTCTTCCGCTTCCACGTACCGACCTGTCTCCAGGTAACAGCGGGCGAGCCCGCAGATCGCTTCGAGCGAATCGGAGGCGCGCTCGTACGCCTCGATTGCCTCGGCATAGGCGCCGGACATCCGCGATTCGTCGGCCGCGCGGACTGCCGCCAACACGCGATGGGCGTCTTTCGCACCGCCGGGCGGTTCGGCTCGAATGCCGATCGCGCAGCAAGCGACTGCCAGCGCTGAACACGCGGATCGCAGGTCATTCTTGTCTTGATTGAAACGCATCGGTGATATCCTAATCGGCTGCACAACCTAGGGATTCCAGTGTACCGTTTCATGCCAACGGCATTTTCCGAGCCCCGACCGTAAGGGAGGAAACACGCGGAGACTCGCCCAAGACCGCTCCCTGACGGTCGCGGCTCGGTTCCGGAAAACGTCGTCGTTTCCGAGACACTACACTATCCGCGGTCGACTTCGTCGTCATTCGGTGCATTCGACGCGTCCATTCGCGGACGCATTGGCAGGGTGCGATCGGCGACTATAATCGGCGGGGTGGCCGGTTTCTGCCGGCCGCGCGGACTCGAATCGGAAACGCCGTTGGAGGACACCTCGTTGAGTCAAACCGATGTTCTGCCGGGCATGCGGGTCGCGGTCACGCAACGGATCGAGGGTCGGGAGGTGTCCTGGGACACGGAAGTCGTGGGTACGATTCTGTCCGCGGAACCCATGCCGACGGGGGCGTGGTTCGCGCACGGCAAGAACGACAAGCTGTGGCTGCTGCGTATCGATCTCCAGAAGGACGACGGCGAGATCTCGCGGCTCACGCTTGATCGCAACACACGCCTCACGGTGCTCGGCACATGAGGGCGCGCGGCGGCGAATGACGGATGGCGCGCGTTCTCCCGACCATCGCTGTCTCGATCGCCGCGGGGTGGTGGTTGTTCGCGGACACCCTCGCCCACTACCGGTCGCCGGATCGCCGCCCCGACGCGATTCGCTTCGCACATTTCGGAAGCTACGAGGACTACGAACTCTGGCGGGACATCATCGACGCGTTTGAAGACGCGCATCCGGGTCTGCGCGTTCGCCAGGAGTACGTTCCCGGCTGGTACGGCCGATACGACGCCAAGATCCGCCAGCAGATTCTCTCGGGGACGCTTCCGGACGTGGCGTTGATGCAGTTCGGACCGTTCACCGGACTGTCGCGGCACTTCGCGCGGCTCGATTCACTCATCGACGCGGAAGTCGCCGCCGACCTCGACGCCTCGGCTCTTCAATCGTTCACCGTGACGACAGAGACGCATTCGGAACTCCGGGGCATGCCGCTGGCCGGCGGCAATCTGCTGATCTACTGCAACACCGAGTGCCTCTCGTTGGCATCCACGTTCCACGGGCGGGCGATCGACCTGCCGGACGACGACTGGACCATGGAGGACTTCGCCGCCCTGGCGCGCGATCTGACGTGCGACTTCGACTCCGACGGCGCGTTGGATCAGTTCGGATTCTGGCGCCCGGGGTGGGTTTACTACTTGCCGTTCGTGTGGTCGTTCGGCGCCACGCTGGTCGACCAGGACGCAGCGCGTTGGACGTTGCAGGGACCGGAGGCGGAAGCGGCGATGACGTTCTACCGTGACCCCGGGCGGGGTCGTCGCGTCTGCCCCGAGCCGGCCGAGGTACCGCAGTTGATTCAGGACGTCGGCTTTCTGACCGGCAAGGTGGCAATGTGCGTGAACGGTCCGTGGTTTCAGCCGTTTCTTGCGGGTACGCGTCTTCGCGAGACGTACGCCGTGCTCAACATCCCGCGGGGTCCCGGCGGCCGGCGGACGCGCGTCACGTGGGACGGGTTGTGCATTCCCGCGGCGCTGCCGCTCGATCGGGACCACGCCGCGTGGAAGTTCGTTCGGTTCTGCGTCACGCCCGGCGTGCAGGAGATGATCGCGTCGACCGGCCGATCGCTGCCGGCGCGGCGGTCGGCGTTGCCGGCGTTCGCCGGGTCGGAAGACGATCCGCGTCGAGCGAGATTCATCGATGCGCTCTCGTATTCACGGCTTCAGCCGCGGGTACCGAACTTCGACCGAATCGATCGTGCCATGGGGCGGCACTTGCAACGATGGATCGCGACGCAGCCCGCAGCGGAGCCGGCGCGCTTTCTGGCGGAACTCGCGTCCAGCCCGGAGGTCGCGCGCTGTTTCGGAGAGCGCGCAGGGCATGATCCAGCGTCGCGGTCGGGGATCGGAGAATGATCTCCGTGTCGAGGCGGCACTCCGGTTCCGATCCGTCTCATGGCCTTGGAAACGGCTGGGCGTTCGCGCTGCCGTGGCTGGTGGGGCTGTTCGGCTTGACCGTCCTGCCGATGCTCGCGTCGTTCGCGTTGTCGTTCACGCGGTGGGACGGGCTGTCGATCCGCGACGGTGTTCAGTG
>JAJDDR010000232.1 GCA_029260255.1 Phycisphaerae bacterium | reverse complement strand
GATGTATTACTTCGTGCCCATCATCCTCAAGAAGCCGATCTGGAGCCACGGGCTGTCACTCATCGGGTTCTGGGGCTTGGCGTTCTTCTACCCGCTCAACGGGATTCACCACTTCCTGTACACGCCCATTCCGATGTTCCTCCAGCACGGAGCGATCGTCGCGACCATCGCCGTCGAGTTTGTCGTCACTACCGTTATCGTCAATTTCTTCATGACCATTCGCGGATCGGGCGACGCGTTGCGGACCAACCTGCCGATCCGCTGGTTCTACGTGGGCATGGTCTTCTACTTCACAACGTGCCTGCAGTGCGCGTTTCAGGTGACGCTGACGTTCCAGAAGGTCATCCATTTCACCGACTGGGTCGTGGGACACGCCCACCTGGTGATGTTCGGCGTCTTCGGATTCTGGATTCTCGGGATGTTCACCTACCTGTTCCCCCGACTGGTGGGCGCTCGCGGCTGGTACAGTGCCAAGCTGAACGCCTGGCACTTCTGGCTCAGCGCCATCGGCATGCTCATCATGTTCTTTGACCTGACCATCGCCGGGCTGGTGCAGGGGTTCCAGTGGGGCGGGTTGACGATCTGGGAGGAGAGCATTCGCGCGTCGATGCCGTTCTGGGCGACGCGCGGCTTTGTCGGCGCGGCGATGATCTTCGCCCAGTTCTTGTTCGCGTACAATATGTGGAAGACCGCGACCAACTCCCGACTCAAGGGTGCCGCCGCTTCCGCCGTTTGAATCGATATCAGGGACCTTCGCGATGTTTGAAACCAAATCGGGCGTGGTCGGAATCGCCGGCTTGTTCTTCTTTGTCTTCGCATTCATCGTGATGGGTGCGCTGCCCTGGACGATCTACAAGGACCAGCCGGAGTTGACCGCGCTGCAGTTGGCCGAGAAGGGCATCCCCCATGAGTTCGTCGACTTGGCCGAGCGCTTCCCGCAGCAGTTCCGTGAATACTACGGCGAGCCGACGACCGAGGCCTTCGCCGAGGCGATCACGCTGGGGCGCGACGTCTTCGTCGGCGAGGCGTGCTGGCATTGTCACAGCCAGTTCGTCCGCCCGGTGTCGCGTGAAGACATCCGCTGGGGTCCGATCGCCCACGCACGCGAGTACAACAACGAGTTGCAGAGGCCGGTCCTGTTCGGCACGCGCCGGGTCGGTCCGGACCTGAGCCGCGAGGCCGGTCGCAAGAGCAACGACTGGCACATCGCCCATTTCTACAAGCCGACCAACGTCGTTCCCTCCTCCGTCATGCCGTCCTATCCGTGGCTGTTCGACGAGCACCGGGTGCCCAACAAGAAGGGGATGGCCATCATCGCATACGTCCAATGGCTGGGAAGCTGGCTCGACGTGTATCCTGACTACGAAAAACCGGCAAAATCGGCACCGGGTTCGACCGATGAACCAACCAGCGTTGCGGAGCAAGGTCATGACACCGAAGAAAACGCGTAACATTGCGCGGATCGTGGTGATCACCATGGGCGTGGTCATCTTCATCGCCGGTGTCTACGGGTTCGGATCGAAGCTCGAGGAGTTCATCCGTGTGGCCCGCACCACGGACGAAGGTGGGTTCGCGCTGATCCCGATCCTGAACTACTTCTTCGCCACGGGAGGATTCATCTGCCTGTTTTTCTGGGCGGCGCGCAACGGCATGTTCAAGGACATCGAAAAACCCAAACACGATTTGCTCGAACGAGAACGCGAATTGGACCGTCTCGACGGAGTTCACTGGGAGGACTAAACGTGACCGACGCTGACAACGCATCCGCGCAAGAGGAGGCGCAGTACCACACTTACGAAACACACCGCATCCCGTGGTGGATGCGCGCGATATGGCTGGGCTTCTGGCTGTTCACCATCGGGTACTTTGTGACCAACCTCATCCCCGCGGCCAAGCACTACTTCTAGCCGCGCACCGTTTCGCTCGCCCATCGACATCGAGTGGCCCCACGCCATGTCACTGAGTTGCGCGTTCTGTTCCCTGCCCGTGCCGTCCAGGTTCGCGCGGTGCGCCGAGGACGCCCAACCCGCCTACTGCTGCTACGGATGCCGGTTCGCCGCCGGCGTCGCCCGGTCACGGACCACCGACGAAGGCACGTCCTGGATGCTGGTGCGACTGGGCACGGCCATCTTCCTCTCCATGAACGTCATGATGTTCGGCCTGTTCCTCTACTCCGGCGATCTGTACGACACGGGACAGGCCGCGCAAACAACCATTGCGGCGTCGCTGCGGGCGTTGTTTCGTTACGGATCGCTTCTCCTGACCACGCCGGTGCTGATGATTCTGGGGCTGCCGATTCTCGAAAACGCGATCGCGGAACTTCGCGGGCGACGAATCTCGACGGATCTCCTCTTCGCCGGGGGCGTGCTCGCCGCGTTCTCCTACTCCGTGGTGACGACCCTGCGCGGCGGCGGTGACACGTACTTCGACACGACGTGCATGATCCTCGTTCTCGTCACGCTCGGAAAGTGGCTCGAAGCGACCGGCAAGCTGAAAACGTCCAAGGCAATCGAATCCCTGCGAGAAAAGTTGCCCAACGAAGTGCGCGTCGTCCGCGCAGGCACGGCACACACCGTCGCGGCAACGGACGTTCGCGTCGGCGATCACGTCCTCGTGACCGCCGGCGAGTACGTGCCCGTCGACGGCGTCATCATCGAGCACGAAGGCGACTTCGATGAGCAACTCCTCACGGGAGAATCGATGCCGGTCCATCGCACGGGCGGAGACAATGTGTGCAGCGGGGCGATCAGCGTCGACGGAAGCGTGCTTGTTCGCGCGACCGCCGTCGGCGGCGACGCGACGATGGGCCGCCTGATCGCGCTGGTCGCCGACGCACGCCGGCACAAGGGGCGATTCGAGCGATTGGCCGACCGACTCGCCGCGGTCTTCGTTCCATGCGTCGTCGTGCTCGCCGTCGCGGCCGCTGCCCTTGCCTATCGGCGCGACGGGGTCGAGTCCGCGCTCATGACGCTCCTCGCGGTCGCCCTGATCTCCTGCCCGTGCGCGCTCGGGTTGGCCACACCGATGGCGGTCTGGTCAGCGATGGGAGCGGCCGCGCGAACCGGCGTGTTGTTTCGCAACAGCGAAGCGCTGGAGCGGCTGGCGACGATCCAAACCATGGTGTTCGACAAGACAGGCACACTCACGACCGGAGAGAGCACCGTAACGTCCATGACGATCGAAAGCGACGCCGGCGCGACGGAACATGAGATCCTCGCCATCGTCCGCGGTCTCGCCGCGCAATCGACCCATCACGTCGCACGGGCCATTGAGCGATTCGCTGCGGCGAGAAGGGTGGCGCCGCGCGAGGTTACACGCGTGACAACGGTAGCGGGCGGGGGCATTGGAGGCACGCTCCCGCCGGACGACGAGCCGGTGTTCCTGGGCAACGAGCGACTGATGCACGCCAACGGCATCCGCATGGATGACGGTTCCGCCGAAGCGCTGCGATCACACGCATCGGCCGGCGCGGGCACCGCGCTCTTCGCGCGGCGTGATCGTGTGCATGCGGTCTTCGGCTTCTCCGAGCGCATCAGACCGGAGTCCGCCGATGCCGTGACGGCGCTCAGAGAAACGCGGGGAATCGAGGTTCGCATGCTCACCGGTGATCATCACGCACGCGGCAGGGCGATCGCCGAGCGGATGAACATGCCGGTCGAGGCGGAGTTGTCACCACAACAGAAGCTCGACCGCATCCGTGATCTGTCGACCAGGTCTCGAACCGCCATGGTCGGCGACGGAATCAACGATGCCCCGGCGCTCGCCGCGGCTGACGTCGGGATCGCCATGGGGTGCGGCGCCGACGTGTCGCGCGAATCCGCCGACATCTGCCTCATCAACAACGACCTGACAAAACTCCTCAGCGCAATCGACCTGTCGCGACGGGCGGTCCGCACGATCAAACAGAACCTGTTCTGGTCGCTCGGTTACAACGTCGTCGGCATCGGGTTGGCCATGACGGGGAGACTGCACCCCGTCGTCGCAACCCTGGCGATGGTCCTGAGCAGCGCCCTGGTCGTCGCGAATTCCCGGAGACTACATCAGTAATCGCACAATCCACACCGCTCGCAATTCGCCGTGACGTTCGATTAGAATACGAGGTGAAACGAAACCGCGTCGCCTCCGGAGAAACACGATGCGACCAGCAGTGATACCTCTCCTGAGCATGTGTACCATCATCTGCATCGCCTCGGGCACGCGCGCCGAGCCTCTCGACGGACGGGACGTAATCGACGACATCTTCTACATGTACATGCCCATCGCCTGGCGTGACTCGGATTCCGACCCGTTTCGTTTCGGCGACTTCGGCGGGATGACCGACGCGCTCGACTACCTCGAGAACCTCGGAGTCACGGCCGTCTGGATGAACCCGGTATTCCCGTCGCCCGCGTATCACGGATACCAGCACGGCGCCGCCGATCAGATCAACGCCTGGTTCGGGGACGAAGCCGGCTTCCTGGGTTTCGTCGACGCCGCCCACGCGCGCAGCATCAAGGTCTTCATCGATTTGGTCGTCTACGGCATCTCGCAGGACACTGTCTGGTTCCAGAACTCCCACGGGAATCCGTCCTCGATCTACGACGATTGGCTGGCCTACTACAACGCGGCCAACACCGACTACCTCGGCTACATGTTCACCACCTGGAACGGCAATACCGTTGGGTTCATTCACTGGAACCTCGACAATCCCGAAGTGACAAACCTCGTCACCGGCTGGTCGCGCCACTGGCTGGATCCGAACGGCGACGGCGACCCCGCGGACGGCATCGATGGGTATCGCCTCGACCACGTGTCCATGTGGCATGAAACGGAAAGCCCGTGGGGCTACCACATCGACTGGTGGGAGGATTGGAAAACCGAGTTGCAGCTGGTCAACCCCGACGTGTTCACCTTCGCCGAGCAGGCCGATTGGGGCTCGCACGGCGCGGAGTTGCTCAGCGCTCACGATGCGGCCATGACCAAACCGTTTCTCTTCGCCGCACGCGATGCGCTGACCAGTGAACAAGCCGGAGGGCTATACGACCGGATGCGCACCACGATGGCCGCCCACCCGGCCGGCAAGACCTTTCTGTCGACACTCGGCGACCACGACGTCGATCGCCTCACGTCGGTGATTGGCGGCACCCTGGAGAAAGCCAAAGCCGCGGCCGCCATACTCATGACGCAGCCGTTCCCGCCGGTCATATACTACGGTGATGAGATCGGCATGCTCGGAACGAAGCAGGACTACGGCAGCGACGCCAACGACATTCCCATGCGCGAGCCGTTCAAGTGGAACGCCGTAGCGGGACCGCCCATGTCCAACTACTGGGTGCTCAACAACCAGGCCCACAACAACGCCTTCTCCCACGACAACGACGGCCGATCGGTCGAGGAGCAGCAGGGCGTGTCCGGTTCCCTCCTCGAAACCTATCGCACGCTGATCGCCGCCCGCCGCGATCATGCGGCGTTGCGCCGTGGAACGTACTACGAAGTGATCAATCCAAGCTCACGTGTGTGGTCATTCGTACGGCACCTAACCGACGGCGAAACACTGCTGGTGGCCATCAACTTACACGGTAGTCCACACGCACCCAACCTGAATCTGTCGGGTTTCTCGATCCCCGGTGGCTCGACGCAGGTGTCAGACGTGCTGACCGGCGAGCCTCTGACGACCATGACCGACGCGAACAAGGGTGCGTACCCGCTCAGCCTCGCGGGCTACGGCCGCAGAATTCTCTCGTTGAGCGTCGTCCCGCCTCAGCACACACCACACCGAGTCGACGGTCTGGACATCCCGGTCGACGTGGGCGCTGGCTCGCTGGTGGCGACTCAGAACAACCACACGGGGTTCGGCGACAACATCAGCGAACTCGATCAGTTGTTCGCGCGCGCGGAAGGCGGAGCGCTGAAGTTCGGCATCACCGGAAACCTCGACTTCGCCGGTACCGCAATGATGCTCTTCGTGGATTCAATCGCGGGTGGGCAGAACGTATTGGACACCGCCTCCTTCGGCCCGCCGCCCGGCAATCTTGCAGCCATCGACGGAATGGTCCTCGACGCCGGCTTCAGCCCCGACGTGGTCGTCCACGTCAACGCCTGGCGCGGAACCATCTACGTGGATCACTACACGCTGGCCACCGACGGCGGAGGCGCCAAGCGATTCGTCGGCACCGGCACGGTCAGCGATCTCGACGGAATCGTCACCGGAGGGAGCAACCCCAACGGCATGACTGTGGCGCTGCACAACGGCAACGCACTCGGTGTGACCGACACCAACGCCTCCGCCGCCGCAACCGCGACCGGCGGTTTCGAAGGCACATTGCCGTTCGGCGATCTGCTCATCACTGACGGCATCGAGTCCGTTCGTATGATGGCCGTTCTCGTTCGCGCGAACGGACAAGTGGGCAATCAGTTCCTCCCCGGTCTCGGCGGCGGATACGACAACCTGGGGATGATTCCGATCAACCTGGACGCGGTCCCGGGCGAGCAGTTCGCAACTTTCTCTCTGACCGCGATGCCCGGAGACTGGGATGACGACGGGGATGTGGATATATTCGACTTCGCCGCGTGGACCGGTTGCGTCACCGGTCCGGCGAACGGTCCGCCGGTGACGGGATGCGCGATGTTCGATTTCGACGGAGACATCGATGTGGACATGAGCGACTTCGCACAGTTCGAGCAGCTCTTTGCCGGCCCGTAGTACATGAGCCGGACCGCATCCGGCAGTAGACGATAACGACATTGCAGCTTGAGCCGTTCGCATACTTCATGGGTGGTCTCCTGGGCTCGGCTCACTGCGTCGGGATGTGCGGCGGATTCGCGCTCGCGATCGGGGCCACCAAACCCGCGTTCTTGCCGACGCTCGCCAATCAACTCGTCTACAGCGCCGGCAGGGTATTCACCTACGCCTTTCTCGGCGCACTCGCGGGCGTCGTCGGAACCCGCGTGTCGCAATGGTCCGGTCTCATGGTCAGCATGCAGCAGGTGCTTTCGGTGTTCGCGGGGGTGACCATGCTCGTGATCGGCATCAGCGTGCTCTTCGGGCTCAGCATGCAATCGTTCGGCAAACGACTCGCGCCACTCACCGACGCCTTCGCCCGCATGATGACGCCCATCTTCAAGCACTTCGTCAACGCGCGCGGGCGATGGAGTTTCTTCCTCGCCGGCTTGTTCACCGGTTTCCTGCCGTGTGGCCTGCTTTACGCATTCCTCGCCATCGCCATGGCCGGCGAAAACGCGGGAAGCGGCGCGATGACCATGGTCGCCTTTGGCGTGGGCACGATACCCGCCATGGTCGCGATTGGATGCGGGGGCGCCGTCGCCAGCCGAACGGTCCGCGTGCGTGTGCATCGGGTGGCCGCGTGCTTCGTCGTGCTGTTGGGCGTCGCGACCGTCGCGAGAGGACTCCCGTTCGTACCCTGTGATTGGCTGGCGTTCGGCGGGCACACCACCGGTCAGTCATGCGGCTGCGCGCACTGACCCGCACGTCTCACGAAGACCGTCCCCACACCCGGGAAGGGACCACCTCAGAACCGCGCCCGTCAGGAAGCGGCCTGCCGCGCCACCGCCCCTTCATCGCCGACAGCATCCATGCCGGCGAACGCAACCGAAAGCCACAGATGCGCCTCGGCGTCATCGGGGTCGAGGCGGATGGTCTCTCGCAAGGCGTCCGCCGCATCACGATGACGACCCAGCAAACAGTGGATGGCACCAAGTTGGCGATGCGCGGCCACGTCCTGGGGCGCGATCGAGAGTCCCGATTCCATCGCCGACGCCGCCTCCGCGAACCGCTCGAGCCGCCACAGCGCCAGCCCATGATTGAAATGCGCTTCCGCCCGCTCGGGCGACAATCGCGCGGCCGTGGCAAACGCCCTCGACGCTTCCTCGAAGCGATCCAACGTCAGGCTCGCGCAGCCCAGATGAAAGTGTGCCGACGCATGCGAAGGATCGACATCGGCCGCTCGCGCGAACGCGTCGAGCGCCTCGGCGTGTCGCCCGGTCTCGGAAAGACAGAGACCGAGATTGAATCGCCCGCCCGCGTCATCGGGATCGAGCTTCACCGCGTGTTCGAGCACGTCGATCGCGTCACGCACGCGGTCACACGCCATCAAGGCGCTTGCCAGCACTCGCTGCGCGACCGCATCATCTTCATCGCGGGCAACAGCCTTCCTCAACGCCTCGCAAGCTTCAGTTGCGTTGCCGGTCTTGAAGTGGCACAGCCCGAGATTGAAATACGCAAATGCACATTCGGCATCACGTTTGACGGCACGCTCGTACGCGCCGATCGCCTCCTCGATGCGTCCGCTCGCCATCAAGCAGTTGCCCAGCAGACCATCGATGGCCACGTCATCCGGATCGAGACGCGCCGCACATTCGAAAGCCCCGCATGCCGCCGCGTCGTCACCTGCCTGAACACAACACCGACCCAGGTTCTTGAACGCACCGGCGTCCGATGCGTCGATCTTGATCGACGCCCGAAACGCGTCCGCCGCGCGACCGTGGTGGTCGAGGTTCATCCAGACGATGCCAAGCAACCGATAAGCGGAGGCGTCGTTCGGCTGCAGCCGGAGACTCTGCTCCAGCGACCGCCGAGCCTCGTCGTAGCGACCCAATTGCCAATACGAATGTCCCAGGCTGACGTGTGCCGTTGGGTGCTTCGGGACGAGCCGAATCGCACGCATCAGCGGCTCGATGGCCTGCTCATAACAACCTAGATGCGAGTACGAAAGCCCGAGGTTCAGGTACGCCGTGGCGTGGTTCGGGTTGAGACGGACCGCCTCCGCAAATGACGCGATCGCCTCTTCATGTCGATTGACACGACCGTACGCAACGCCCAGATTGAAGTGCGCCATCACGTGCATCGGGTCCAGTCGAATCGTCTGTTGAAACGGCTCGATCGCCTGGTCGAACCGCTCCGCACGCAAGTGCGCTACCGCCCGGTCGAACAGCGAAGTCGCCGCCTGTTCGCCGTCCGCCCCGACGAGCCTGCCCAGGTCGGCCGCTTGCCGTCGCCCGATTCCGTTTGTCCGAAACGTCGATGCCCAACGCCGTCGAAAGCCCTCGGCCGTCCCCCGATCAAACAGCAACAGCGACTGGCATCCGCGGCACCGCGCCAAGTCATGCCGCTCGCCGGCGGGCAGTTCGGCGCGGCGGTTGCAGAAGAAACAGGTGACAACCGTCTCCGGCTGCGCCGCGGAGATCACACCGGAGGGGCCCAGCCCGACGAGGTCCGCATCACCGCTCTCAGAGCCACCGGTCAGCGTTTCGTACGCCCGGCGAACCTGCACGAACTGCTCCTCGGCAAGTTTGAGGAGCACGGGGTCCGCACTCGCGTGGCGGTCGGGATGGTACTTGAGCGTCAGTTGTCGAAACGCCCGGCGAATCTCCGCGAGACCTGCGTCGGGGGCGACGCCGAGGCGTCGACAGAGCTCCGTCCGGCTCCCCGTCGGCACGCTGCCGTTGCGCCGGGTGTACGGCGTCGCCGAGGCGTCGACGTCCGCCCGCGTCATCCCGAGCTCGCTTCCGAGGGCGTACATCAAATCAAACGCGCTCTGGTCCACGTCGCGTTCCGCCGCCAGCAAACGCCAGCCGGAACCCACGAGATCGTGCCGCGACGCGACACTCCGTCGCGCCGCGTCTCGCGCCGTACCGATCCCGCTCCGGTCCGACAGCGCCCGCGCACAGAACGCCTCGCACGAAAACCCGCGTTGCAGCCTCTCAAACGGTATGTTCAGCTCTCGCCAGATCGTCTCCAGAACAGCACGAACGCTCTGCTGCGCCGGCCGACTCGGGCCGCGATAACTCCGCGAGACGTGACCGAGAAAGCACGCGATGTGGTAGAATCGGGTCAGCCTCTCGGCGACCTCCCGGTCCTGATCGCTCGCTTTGCGCAGCGCCGGAGAAGGCCCCAACGAACCTCCAAGAACTTTCCGAAGCCACGACATACCGTCAACACCCCATCATGATCGCAGAGACTTCGACGGCTGCGAAGCGAGCTCGATCGACTCCCGATCGAAACCCGTTTCACTCCACCGCGAACGCCCTGCCCGGACCGCACCGGATTCCGGTCGCACGTCAAACGTCAACGTAATCTCTTCACCCGCGGCATCAACCGTCTCGCGGTCGGATGCGGTCAGTCCCGGCTCGCCCGCCCCCGCCGGGTGCCGACGGCGGCTGGCCGTCGTGCGACGTGCCTTGGCTATTGCGCCCGGTGTCACGTTGCGTGTGTCACGGCGGCGTTTGCCCTCGCGCTGCGCGGCTGATTCGCGATCGAACGCCGCGCGACGCTCCTCCAGTTCCGCCTGCGCCACCTGAAGCGCGCTCAACGACGTCTGCAATGCCTCTTCGCGCGATGCGACCTCCGTCGCCCGAGTGTCCAGCTTCTCCGCCTCAATTTCGAGCGCCTCGCGCCGCTCCGCCAGCACGAAATCCTGCTCGCGGAGCTGAAGACGAGCCACCTCGCATCGCTCCTGCTCAGTCCTCGCGGACCGCTCGCTCGACGCAACGGCCTCCCTGTCGGCCTCAATCGCTTTAGCCTGGTTCTCGACGTGCTGCTCGCGCTCGGCCAGCTTCTCGGAAGCTGCGGTCAACTCAATGTTTCGCTCCGTGATCGCCTCTTCGGCACGGGCGACCGACTCCTCTCGCTTGCGCAGCGCGTCGACCATGCCGTCCGCGGCAATCCGGTCCGTCTCAACCGCCTCTTCGCGCGACGCCACCCGATCTTCCCCTTCGCTTAGCAAGGCCTCCCGCCGGGCGTTCAATTCCTCCTGAGTCTGGTTCCGCTGCCCGCGCACCTCCAGTTCCTCGCGCTCACGCCCCAGACGCGACTCCTCCCGCTCGAGTGCGGCGAGCCGCTCAGTCAGATCCTCCTCGGTGTCACCGAGCAGCGCGCCTCGTTCATCCAGTTCCTTCAGGCGCTTCGCCAATTCCCTCTCATCACGATCGAGCGTTGCAGCCCGGGCAACGACCGAAGTCTCGCGCTTTTCCAGCCGCCGCGTATGTTGCACCGCGGCGCGCTCCTGCTCCGATCGAGACGCATCGCGATTCGACTCGAACGCCTTCCGCTGCGATTCCAGTTCCGCCGCCCGCTCATCGATGGCACGCCGCGCCGCTTCGATCTGCATCGCCTGCTCTTCCAGATCGCCGGCCAGCGCGTCGAGCCTGGCTCCGTGTTGCGCAATCTCCTGATCCTGCGCTTCCAGCCGACTCTGCTCGGCCGCCAGCTCGGCTAGGCGGTCGTCCAGCGCCGCGCGAGCGTCGGTGATCGACCGCTCATCCGCCTCGGTGCCGGATTCACGCGCCGCGAGCGTGGCCTGCGCTACCTTTATGCGCTGCTCGTGCTTCTGAATCGCGGCCGCACTCTGATCCAACGCGAGACGTTCGGCCTTCTGCGCTTCCTCGGCCGCCGACAACGCCTCCTCTCGCTTCGCCCGCGTCGATTCCCGCTTGTCCAGCGCCGCGGTTTTTTCGGTCAGCGCCTCCGCAAAGCGCTCCGCCTCGTCGAGCTTCGACTTCGCCGCCGACTCCGATGCGTCGATCACACAAGCCCGCTCCGACAACGCCTCCGCGCGATCGTCCAGATCCTGTCGGATCCGAGCCGTCGCGGCGGATTCCTCGTCTGCCGCGGCCTTGTTCGCCGCCAGTTCGTCCGCGAGCGCGGCGTTCGCGCGATCCCGCTCCTCAAGCTCCGCCGCGCGCTCGCCGAGCAACCGCTCGCGCGCGGCCAGCGCCTCACGCCCGCCACCGACCGCCTCCGCGGCGCTGGCGACTTC
>JAJDDR010000231.1 GCA_029260255.1 Phycisphaerae bacterium | reverse complement strand
GTTCTTTGAGGATGCGGGGCCGCGCATCAGAAGGTTGAAGGCGATTGCCAGTGCTCACCAAAGCCCGGAGTTGATTGACGACGGACAGCAGACTGCTCCATCGAAACGGATCATCGCCGAGTTTCCCGACTACGGCAAAGCAAAGGCAATCATCGGACCACAGGTTGGGAAGTCAATTGGCATCGACGCGATTCGAAGCAAGTGTCCGCATTTTCATTGCTGGGTCACAAATCTGGAGAGACTGAGCGAACGGGAGGCGATGTGATGGCTTGGCAGACAATCAATCGTAACGAACCGGTGTTCGACGCGGACGCGCCGCCCGTCTTGAGCGAAGCGGTGCGCGAGAAGATCCGTTCGTTCTTCCCGCGGTACGATACCAAGCGGGCCGCGCTCCTGCCGGCGTTGCACGTCGTCCAGGACACGCTCGGTCACGTATCGTGGAAGGCGATGGCCGAGATCGCCGAGGTGCTTGATATCCACCCGTCGGACGTCTTCGACACGATGTCGTTCTACACGCACTTCTGGAACCACCCGAAGGGCGAAAAGACGATCACCGCCTGCCGCAGCATCACCTGCGAGTTGCTCGGCGGCCGAGAGGTTCTGGACGCGATCAAAAAGCATCTGGGCATCGACGAGCACGAAACCACGCCCGACGGCAAGTACTCGCTGGTGACTGAGGAGTGTCTTGCGGGCTGCGATCATTCGCCCTGCATGCTCATCAACGAGAAACTGCATAAGCGTGTCCGCGCCGCCGACGTGCCCGCGTTGTTGGCCGCGGCTGACAATGACAAGATCGACATCCCGCGCAGCACCCTCTTCGACGCACCGCAGGAATCGCAGCGTGCCGGGAGCGGGTCCGCCGACGGGAAGACCGATGACCAGGTTGGTACGAACGTTGCTGAATGAAACCGGACCCGGCGGGTCCGCGTTGAAGTCTGAACTGTTGTGACGGAAGCACTCATTGTCCAAAGAGCCGGTTGCGTGGATTACCCGTGGGTCGGACGGGTCGTTTCAGGTCGCGCCCAGACTGCGCAACGGGCTGATCGGGGTCACGGTCTGTTACGCGCTCGTTTTCGCCGCGTTCTTTCCGCACGTGCAACTGTGGCAGCCGGACCGTCTCCTGCGATGGCCGGACAACCCGCACGTGGCGGAAGCCAAGTCCTGGCTCGAAGGCAAGACCGACATTCCGGAGCGGCTGTGGGACACCGCGATGGTCGACGGCAAGATCCTCAACATCTTTCCGCCCATTATGACGTTCGTCTCCGTTGCCGGCCTGCTTTGGAATCCCGAGGGGGTTCCGTTCACGCTGATCTCGGCGCTGTTCGTGCTGCCGGTGCCGGCGCTGGCCTTCGCGTTGTTCCTCAAGCGTTCGGGGTCCGCGCTGGCGGCGACCGTCCTCGCGGTGACGTTTGTCGTCGGCACTTCCGAGTTTCTCATCATCAGCCGGGCGATGCAGTCCAGCAAAGTCTGCCAGCTCAACAACGCCATCACGCAGGTGGGACTGCTGATCTTCCTTCTCGACTACTTCGGAAAACGCCGCTTCTGGGTCGGCGGTATCGCCTTGTGCATCATGGGCTGGGCACGGCAACCGATGTGGGCGTTTCTGTTGCCGTACCTGTGGGGTCTGTGGGATCGGCATCCCAAGGGGCGATCTCGATTCGGCGGGTTGGCGTTTTGCGGATTGCTGCTCGCGGTGCCGGCCGTCGTCACGACGGTGCGTTTCGGCCACCCGCTGCAGACGAACTACGACAAGATCTACGTCGACCGCCAGGGCGATGCGCGCGACTGGCTGGCCAACGATGGGTCCGAGGCGCTGTTCGGTCTGCGGTACGTGCCGCGGAACCTGTATTGGATGAACATCGGCTTGCCCACCAAGATCGAGAAACGCCACGGCGAATGGCGTTGGGAGCCGGCCGTTCGCTCGACCGGAATATGGTGGACGACGCCGGTTCTGCTCTACGTGTTCTTCGATGGGCGGCGCATCTGGCGGGATCGCGCCGATCGGTGGTTGATGCCATCCGTCGGCGCCATCCTCGTCGCGCTGATGCTGTATCACAACATGGGCTACTCCCAGCGAGGCTACAACCGCTTCTCGCTGGATTTTCTGCTCGTGCTGCTGGCTTGGGTCGCACCCTACGCCATGCAGGGCAGGCGGCGCTACCTCACGATACTGTTTTCACTGTGGAGCATTTTATACTTCCGCTTCATCGTGTATTGAAATGCCCACGGGGCGATTCCCGTGGTCCGGCGAGTGTAGTGTTTCAACCAGATGGCGTGTTTCCGAGCCCCGACCGCCAGGGAGGGGACATGCGGAGACGCGCTCGCGACCGCTCCCTGACGGTCGCGGCTCGGTTCAGGAATGCGTCATCACGTGTGAGACAGGGCACTGGAGATCGGCGCCCAAACGGCGAACCAGAGCAGGCGCGAGTGTGAAGTGTACGAAACGCTGGATCAAAACCGAACCGGGCTGGCGAATCACCCTCTCACGGTCGTTCCGCGATCGTGCGATCGGGATGGCCGCGGTCTACCTTCTGTTCTTCGCGATCTTCGACACGCCGCTCCGAGAACCCACCGACCTCCTGCCACCGGAGGAGAATCTCAACGTCGCGGAGGCACGCGCGTGGCTCGACGGTTCGCTGACTCTGCCGCAGCGCTTGTGGGACAGCGCCCTGCACCAAGGGCGCATCTACAACGTCTTTCCACCGATGATGACGTTTGTTTCGACGGCCGTGCTGCCGTTCTCGCCGGACGGGGTCCCCTACCTACTGATCTCGCTGCTGATCGTCTGGCCGATCCCCGGTCTGGCGTACCTGCTCTTTCTCAAACGAACCGACTCTGTTCTCGCCGCGGTGGTTTTGGCCTGCACGTTTGTTCTCGGCACGTCGGCCTACTGCGTGCTGGGTCGGGCAATTCAAGGCGGGAACGTCTGCCGTCTCAACAACGCCGTCTCGCAGATCGGCCTTCTTGTTTTCCTGATCGATTTCTACGGCCGGCGGCGGTTCTGGCTGGGCGGTGCGGGGCTCATGATCGCCGGATGGTCCCGCTGGACGCTGCTGGCTTATCTCCTACCCTACTTGTGGGGGCTGTGGCGACGAACGCCCGAGCGACGAAGCGTCAATATTGCCCGCTGGCTCGGCGTGGCTGCGATTCTGCTCGCCTGCCCGCTGATCTTGAACGGCGTCAAGTTCGGCAATCCGCTGAACACGGGGTATGCCTACATCTACGAAGGCCGCACCGACCAAGCGGCCATGGATGTCCGTCAGGACGGCGTCTTTTCGCCGAAGCGCATCCCGAGGAATGCCTACGCGATGAACGTCGGCCCGCCCGGCTTCGAGGTGCGGCGTGGCCGATGGCGGTGGATTCACAACACGACCTGCACGGGGTTGTGGTGGACGACGCCGATGCTGCTCTACGTGTTCGTCGACGCTCGTCGCATCTGGCGGTCGCGTGCGAATCGGCCGTTGCTTGCGGCGGCGGCCGTTGTGTTTTTGGCGATCCTGATGTACCACACCGATGGCGCGACGCAGCGGGGCTACAACCGGTTCTCGCTCGACTTCGTTCTGCCGCTGATGGCGCTGATCGCACCCTTCGCCATGGCGGGAAAACGGCGGTACCTGACCGTTGCGCTGGCGTTGTGGAGCGTGTGCTACTTCCGAGTGATTCTGTTTTGACACGCTCATGGCTGCAACCCGTGGGCTCTGCGCGGACTCGTGACTAATGGCTGACTACGAACCGGTACTGCTTCGCAACGTCGGAGTCGATGGCTCCAGAACGCTGGACGTCTACCGCGCTCGCGGCGGATACAAGGCGGCGGAAAAAGTCGTAAAAGACATGACCGCCGACGACGTCATCGATGAAGTCAAACGCGCCGGCCTCCGAGGCCGCGGCGGCGCGGGGTTCCCGGCCGGGGTCAAATGGGGCTTCTTGCCCAAAGGCAGGAAGCGCACGCTGCTCTGCGTCAACGCCGACGAATCCGAGCCCCCGACGTTCTGCAACCGTGTGCTGATGGAGCACGACCCGCATCAGGTTATTGAAGGCATCATCATCGCAGGCTACGCGACACGTGCCCAGATCGCGTACGTCTACATGCGCGTCGAGTTCCACGAACAGTTCCACATCATGCAGAACGCGATCGACGAGGCCTACGCCGCGGGCCTGCTCGGCAAGAACATACTCGGCAGCGGTTACGATCTGGAAGTCTACGTCCACCGCGGCGCCGGCGCTTACGTCTGCGGCGAAGAGACCGGTCTGATCGAGTCGATCGAAGGCAAGCGCGGCTACCCGCGCATCAAGCCGCCGTTCCCCGCCGTCGAAGGGCTGTTCCGAATGCCGACCGTCGTCAACAACGTCGAGACCCTGGCAAACCTGCCGCACATCATCGAGCGCGGCGCGGACTGGTTCCTGGGCATCGGCACGCCCAGCAGTGCCGGACCTAAGCTGTTCTGCGTCTGCGGACCGGTGAACAGGCCCGGCTGCTACGAAGCGCCCATGACCATCACCTGCGAAGAACTCATCATGGGTGACGCCTTTGGTCGCGGCATGACCGACAACCTGCCGGTCAAGGCGGTGTTCCCCGGCGGCACCAGCATGGGCGTGATCACCGGCGACGAACTGCAGATGAAGATGGACTTCGACGACCCGCGCAACTTCGGCATGCTCGGTCTGGGCACCGCGGCGGCGGTCGTGGTCAACAACAAGACCGACATACGCGCAGTGCTGCGCAACGTGGCCCGGTTCTACGCCCTCGAATCCTGCGGTCAATGCACGCAGTGCAGAGAGGGCACGAACTGGATGTACCGGATCGCTTCGCGCATCGAGCACGGCGCGGGGCGTATCGAGGATCTCGATCTGATCGAGGAAGTGGCGGGAAGAATGGGCATGATGCCCGGTCTCAGCATCTGCGGTCTGCCCGACGGCGCGACATTCCCCATCCAGGGGATCGTACGGAAATTCCGCGGCGAGTTGGAAGAACACATTGCGAACCAAGAACCGGGCAAGGCGGAAGCTGTGTTGTCAGTCTTGAACTGACATTCAAACGCCCACGGGCTGCGTCCCGTGGGCAGACGAGCGGAAAGCACACGCACCATGGCGAAAATCACAATCGACCATCGAGTGATCGAATGCAGCGACGGCATCCCCGTCTTGCAGGCGGCCCTGGACGCGGGCTGGGACATCCCGCACTACTGCTATCATCCCGGCCTGACCGTGGTCGCCTCCTGCCGACTCTGCCTCATGGAGATGCAGCTCCCGCATCCCAAGACCGGTGAGATGGGCTGGGTTCCGAAGCTCCTCCCGTCGTGTCAGACGCCCGTCAGAGACGGCATGGTCGTTCGATTCGATTCCGACCTCGTGCGCGACAATCAGAAGAGCTGCATGGAGTACTTCCTGATCGACCACCCGCTCGATTGCCCGGTGTGCGATCAGGCCGGCGAATGCCACTTGCAAGACTACAGCTACAAGTTCGGCAGCGCCGCATCCCGCATGGCCGACCAGAAACACACCAACCCCAAGAAGGACATAGGCCCTAAGACGCTCCTCTACTCAGACCGCTGTGTCTTGTGTACTCGGTGCGTGCGTTTTACCGAAGAGGTTTCCGGAACGCACGAACTGTGCAGCGTCAACCGCGGGTCGCGCCAGGAGATCGACGTTTTCCCCGGCATGCCGCTCGACAACCCCATTCAGGGTAACGTCGTCGACGTGTGCCCGGTGGGTTCTCTGCTGGACAAGGACTTTCTCTTCAAGCAGCGCGTCTGGTTCCTCGACGGCACGCCCTCGATCTGCCCCGGGTGCAGCGCGGGTTGTGCAATCCGCGTGGATCAGAACGAGGACGTCGTCTACCGGCTCAAGCCGCGATTCAACCCGGGGGTCAACGATTGGTGGATGTGTGACGAGGGACGCTTCGGATACAAATACGTGCACGATGCGAAGCGCATCGCCGCGCCGGTGCTCCGCCGAGGCGCCGACGCCACAACCCCCGACTGGGAGGCTATTCCCGAGATCGTCTCCTACCGCTTCGCGCAGCACGTTGCCAAACACGGCGACGACAAGATCGCCGTCGTGCTCAGCCCCATGATGGCATGCGAGGAAGCGTGGTTGCTGGTCAAGTTCATTCGCGGCGTCGCGCCGTCGGCCACGATCGCGACCGGCTTCGTGCCGACCTCCGGCGAAGCGCAGCACTTCCCCGTCGGTTGCAAGCCCGATGAAGCGAAGTTCACGATTCTGCCCGAGAAATGCCCCAACCGCCGCGGCGTCGAGCTGATCACCGAGCGGGCCGGTGGCAACACGTGCGATTTCGACGCGTTCGTGAAACAAGCCGTCGGCGGCGCGTACTCGGGCGCGTGGATCGTCGGTGGGTATCCCGACGAGTGGGTCCCCAAGGACCTCACCAAGGCCACCAAGCATCTGAAGCTGCTCGTCATGCAGGACATGTTCGAGAACACGCTCACCGAGGCGGCGGCGATCGTGTTGCCGGCGTGCGCGTGGGTCGAACGCGACGGCAGCTTCATGAACCATACCGGCAAGATCCAGCCGTTTGAGCGCGCCGTCCGCGTTCCACAGGGCGCCAGGCGCGATGGGCAGTACCTGTTTGAAATCGCAGGTCACGGTGGGCTGTATTCCGGCGAGCGGGTCCGCGAGATGATGGCGGAAGAGATGAGTGAGTTCAGCGAAGTGGGCGACGCGCCGCCCAAACCAGTGCATCAGCACTAGAAAGTGCAACGGATGATGCGATTCCACATGGAGTTCGAGTCCCCCACCGCTGAAGCGATGGGCCACCCGACCAACCGGTGGGATTGACGGAGACTAGACAACCGTGCTCGACATACTCAAAGATCAGTTCTGGTTCAGCGCCATCCTGACGGTGATCCTCGCCGTCGTGATCCTCGGCGTCGTGGCCTATTGCATCTACTTTGAACGTAAGATCTCCGCCTGGATGCAGGATCGTGTCGGTCCCAACCGGGTCGGGCCTCTGGGCCTCTTTCAGCCCCTCGCCGACGGCGGCAAGTTCCTGCTCAAAGAGGACATCATCCCCGCCAACGTGGACAAACCGCTTTTCGTCCTCGCCCCCTTCATCGCGTTCGGCGTCGCCATGATCGGCTTCGCGGTACTCCCGTGGGGCGGCGTGGTCGATCTCGACGGCGACGGCGTCGTCGACGTGACCGCACAGGTGGCCGACCCCGGCATCGGATTGCTCTACCTGCTCGGCATCGGCAGCCTCGGCATATACGGCGTCGTCCTCGGCGGCTGGGCGAACAACAACAAGTACGCGTTCTTTGCGGCCATACGTTCCACGGCGCAAATGCTCAGCTACGAGATTCCGATGGGCCTGGCGATCTTCGTCGTCGTCATCACCGTCGGTAACCTGCGGCTGGAAGAAATCGTTCTCGCCCAGATCGGCGAAGGCAACGTGTGGCACGTCGTTCTTCACCCCTTCGCGTTTGTGATCCTGCTGATTACGCTCTTCGCCGAAACGAACAGGACCCCCTTCGATCTCGCCGAAGCCGAGCAGGAACTGGTCGGCGGCTACCACACCGAATACAGCGCCCTGAAATTCGGCATGTTCTTCCTCGGCGAATACGCCCACATGATTACCGGCAGCGGTTTCATCACCGTTCTGTTCCTCGGCGGATGGCACCTTCCCGGGGTGCCCGGTCTGCAGCCCGGCGACGTCTCGATCTGGGCAATGCTGTTCAAGATGATCGTCCTCGGCGCCAAGATCGTCGGCTTCCTCTTCCTCTTCATGTGGGTTCGCTGGACGCTGCCGCGTTTCAGATTCGACCAGTTGATGCGCCTGTCCTGGAAAGGCCTGCTTCCGATCTCGATGATCCTCGCCGCCTACGCGACCACGCTGGTCTACCTCGGAAAAGCCACCAACATCCCGTGGGCGCTCGGCGGAAACGCCGCCATACTGCTCATCGTGTTGATCTACAATGGGCTGCTCCGCACCGAAATCACCGGTCGCCAGGCCAATCTCCCCGAGGTGACCATTCCCGCGGAGGCAAGATCATGATCCGAGACGAAGACATCATCATCGTCGAGACCCCGGAACTCTCCGCCGCCGAGCGCCTCTACCTGCCCCAGATCATCGGAGGCATGCAGACCACGTTTCGGCACCTCTTCAAGAAGAACATCACGGTGCAGTACCCGGAGCAGAAGCGAGAACTCCGCGTCGAAAACTACCGCGGCGTCCATCGACTCAACCGCGACGAGCAAGGCCGCGTTGCCTGCGTCGCCTGCTTCATGTGCCAGACGGCTTGCCCGGCGCACTGCATTCACATCGTCGGCGAAGAGTCCCCCTGGCCGGACCGCGAAAAGTACCCCAAGCAGTTCGACATCGACGAACTGCGCTGCATCTACTGCGGCATGTGCGAAGAGGCATGCCCCGTCGACGCGATAGAACTGACGCCCGAGTACAACCTCGTCAGCCGGTCTCGGCAGGAGATGATCTTCGACAAGGAGAAGCTTCTCGAGGTCCACGATCGCACCGTCGACGTGAAACCCCGAAAAAACCCGCGCATCACCGGCTATCCCGGCACGGGAAACCGGTCCAACGAGCAGCCGCCGGGAGATGACCATTGAACACGCAATGGGCCTTCATGGTGTACACCACCTTCGCGCTGGGCGCGCTGGCCGTTTATCTGCTCATGCCGCGTGCCGGTCGATCCACCAAAACGGCCGGCGCCATCCTCGGTATCGCGGCCCTCGCCGCAGCCATGGTCCTCTGTGCCGGTAAGTTCTCGGGCACCGACGGCGGAAACGCGTTCTTCTACCTCTCGGCGATCGTCGCCGTCGGCTCGGCCGTCAAAGTCATCACGGACGAGAAGCCGGTATACAGTGCGCTCTATTTCGTCCTGACGGTCATCGCCGTCGCACCCCTTCTGATCCTTCAACACGCCGAGTTCCTGGCTATCGCTCTGATCATCATCTACGCCGGCGCGATCCTCGTGACCTACGTCTTCGTCATTATGCTCGCCCAGCAAGGCGGCCGACCGATATACGATCGCCGGGCGCGTCAACCGCTGACCGCCGTCTTCGGCGGCTTCCTTACCATGGCCGTCATCGCCGGGCAGATGTCCGTCCTCCCCGAAGAGCACGCAGCCGGCGGCACTTTGGCAGCCGCCCCCGCGCAGGAGACGCAGGACGACATCGACAACACCACTCAAATCGGCAGCGTCATGCTTACGCAATACGTCGTCGCGTTTGAGATCGCCGGCGTCCTCCTGCTGGTCGCCATGGTCGGCGCCATCGCGATGTCCAAGAAACAAGTACC
>JAJDDR010000024.1 GCA_029260255.1 Phycisphaerae bacterium | reverse complement strand
GTCGCGACGGTCTCCCGAGCCCCTCTGAGCACCGAACAACCGCCCCGCGCCCTTCACCCCGCCTCCGCCCCACCTCACGCCTCCACCTCCCGCCACAAAAGAACCTCAACCGCCCGCGCAAACGGGGGTTCGTACGAGGGAATCAATGCTTGTGCACGTGCCCTGCTCTCAGACCCCGACGGGACCTCGGTGTCAGGCCTCTTCGACGCTTCGGTGCTGCGCTCCGCTTTTCGTGCAGCGTTGGCTCCCGCGATTTCGGTTCCTACGGGGCTCAACTTGCAGAGCCCATCCACTCGCTGTTTGCGCTTCGCAGGGCGGATTGCTCCGCCGCCACGCAAAACTCGCTTCCGGCTGTTGGCCAGCTCTTGCCCGGCGGGATTGACTACCCGCAGGATCCCAACTGCAGGCTTCAGCAACGCTTCAATACACGACATCCTCCTCCACCGAGCTTTCCTGGCGTCAACGAAACGAACCTAAATTGCATCCGCACTTTAAGCCCCTCTTGGTTCGATCCAGTGCGATCGCAGCGTTCGGTTCGACCACCATCGCGACCCAGGCCGGGACAAACTCTGCCGCTCCAGTTCGCAGACGTTGCATCGGTCGCGCCGGCCGGAAGCCTGACTCCGACCGCGTACCGTGTCCGATCACCCGGTAGCGTAGGCGTAACCGGCCGCGGCGGGTGCAGAGGCCGGGCACGATCGTCGGGCGTGTGGAACGGCCGCAAAGTCGCTCCACACGCGAACCTCAACGGCCCGAACAACTGTATGAGCCAAGGGCGGTTGGTCTTGCATGGACGCCCACAACCACTATACTCCGATCCGCTCGTTGCGACGTGGCTGGCGGGCGAACGATGGTTGGCTCTCATCCGGGAAGAACTCATGAAACGCTCATGCTGGCAGAGAGCGCAGATCAAGCTGGCTGCCCTCGGCGCGGCGGGATGTCTATTCGTCGGCCTGCCGGGCGACCTGGGGTGCACGTCGTTCTTTGCGAACGCCGGGCTCGGCTCGCTGGATCTGTGCTTCCTGCTCAATTGCAACGACGGCGCGCTGGGAGGATTGCTGGATTTCTGTGCGCCGATTAACTTCACCAGTTTTGTGGGCCAAGGCGGCAATGGCGAAGCCGCCGGGTTCCTGGCCGACTGCCCCCAGCAGTAGCGCTCGTGCGCCGGCTGGCGGCGGTCCGGGTCTCGTGGCAGGTGTCAATTGCGGGAGGTAGAATTGGAATGACAACACAAGTTGGGCGAACAGTGCGGCGGCTCCTGCTTTCAGTTTTTGCGCCGGGAGCCGTCGTTTTCGGATCCGTCCTTACGTCATGCGAGGGGCTTCTGACGACGTTCAATACGTGCGGAACCATCTTCGGATTCTGCCAGGAAGAGGATCTCGATCTGTTGCTCTGCGACCGTCTCCCTTGCTTCGACGTGGACCCGACCTGCACGATTCCATTCGCCACCGGGCAGGGTTGCGCCGGTCAGGCGATCTGGCCGAACCCCGGGCCGAGGCCGTAGATCTTGGAAAGCGACAGTCGATTTGGATGAGGAGTGCATCGTGCGACGCGTGGTGATTTCGCGGACGGTGGCGATTGTGTTAAGCGGCGCGATTCTGGTGCAGCTCGGTGGGTGCATCGGCTCACTCATCCCAGCTGCGTTGGCCACCGGCGAGCAGGTGTTTTTCTCCGGGTTGTTGAGCCGATTACTTTAGTCACCGACCATGGATACCGCAGCGTTTGCGGTAGCCGCAGGACATTACGATTGGGGGCGAATTGGGTTCGACCGGGCGAGTCGAAGGGTGAGCGGCGTGCCGAGGTTGTCAGTTGGCCTCGTTAAACAACTGACGCTAATTCTATATGCCAACTCTCAGTTGCGCATGGCTGCGTAGTTAACGCCGCCCGTCCTGCCGCTGACGCCCGCTGGGTGGCAGGACGACGATAGTGGGCTGGCCGAGATGTGACACCCGACCGCACCTCGTCGAGAAAACAGTCGGGTTGGCCAACACCGGAGCCTGCCGATCGGCGCCGGCCGCGGCGAGATTCAAACGATCAGGCTACGCACGTAGAAACTCTCCCCCAGCCGCCACGGGACGGGGGTTCGATTCCCCCCGCCTCCATTAGTTAAACCCTTGTCACGTAAAGGGTTACATCGACGAAAAAACGTGTCCCCAGTCAGTCCCTAGTGATTCTCACTTTAATGGGCCTTTCTGGGTCAACAGCGCGTCGTCGATCCCGCTTTCGAACTTGGTGTACTCCTCGTGAAACGCGAACCGGTCCAGGCCACGGTAGTGGTCGTGGATCGGGTCGGCGGCGTGGCCCATGGCCACCTTTGAGACCTCGCGACGGATCTTGCTGACGTGCGCCCGCGTCCGGTGGAAGTGCCGTAGCCAATGCCATCGAAGCAGGGACCATGGCTTGCCGGTCTTCGGGTGCTTGTCCACGAGTACGCCGGCTTCAAGCGCGTAACGCTTCAGCCGTAGGAGCGTCTTGTTGCCCGCGACCTGATGGCCGGCCTGGTTCAAGAAGACCCAATCCGACGCCTGGCCGAGGCCCATCGACCCGATCACGCGCGCCAGCCGATCCGTGATATGGACCGGTCGACGAGCCGCCCGGCTCTTGGGTATCCACAGGCCATCTGCCGTCAGGCAGCGTTTTCGCAGCTCAAGGCGAACTCTGTCCGGGTCGGGCCGCTTGATGTCCAGGATGATCTCTCGCTCCTCCAGGTCGATGTCACCGACCTGCAGAAACTGCAGCTCCTGAAAGCGGAACCCACCCTCGCAGATGAAGACGATCAGGTTCACGATCTGCGTATCGAAGTGCGCGGCTGCAACCTCGATGACAGCGTTGATCTGATCTGGGTAGATCGTCGGTGGTGGCAGCGTGTGCGTCGGCAAGCGGTCAAGCTCGGCCTGGCGACCGGCTGCCGCCGGGTTCGGACCGGGCATGAGCTTGCGCTTGAAGATGACGTACCCGTAGAAGTTCCGCACGGCGTCCATGTAATGGTTTGCCGTGGCGGCACTCACGCCGGCTTGGTCCCGCAAAAAGGTCTGGAACTTCACCAGCAATCCCGGGTTGACGTCCTGCACAAAGATCAACCGCCGCTTCTCCATCCACGCCCGTAGGCAGCCCAATCTGCCCCTGAGCTTTGAAACATAGTCGTGGCTCCGGCCCAGCGTTTCGATGTAGCCAATGAAGCCATCGATCACCGGGCCCATCCGTGTTCGCTCGGGTTCGGTCTCCTTCTCAGGATAATGTCGCTGTCGAAAGAGCTCCTCGCTCTTCCGCGATGCGACGAGCCGAGCGAAAGAAAGATCCGTCTCGCGAGTGCTCTTGCTAACCCCTTTCTTGTAAGCGCGACCCTGACCACGTTTGCCGGATGCTGCTAGTCTCGTCAGCTCCCAGTACATCTGCCAGAATGGGCTGCGTGGGGTAAGAAAGAGCGTGACCTCGCCGACGCGTTCCGACTTGGTCCACCTGTTCTTGCGCGTCTCCTTTCTCGCCATGCGTCACCTCCTTTTCCCGGAGATGCGCGGTTTACGGCGAAACTCTACCTGACCACTCTTGATCCCGTTGAGCCATCGAATCAGCTCAGGGACGCGGTGATACCACCGGTTCCCGAGCCGAAAACACGGGATGTGAGTGTACGCCCGCTCCTGACACCAGTCCACAATGGTTTTCGGAGACTTGCCCAGCACCGCCGCCAATTCTGCCGAGCAGCAAGGATCAGAGAGACTTGAAACCCCCGCCCGGTGGCCAGCGCCGGCGTCCGCATTCGAGCCAGCGACGGTGTCGGCTGTCGGCTGCCGTTTCGCGTGTTCGTTCATGGTTTTGGCTCCGGAGGAAGAAACCGTACGCTTTTCAAAGAAGGGGCCAGAGACGTTCATGTCTCTGACCCCGTACGATCCCAACACCCTGATCAAAATAAGAATGATGCGGTGAGGATCGCGGCGAACCCGGCGGTGGTGAGCATCAGAATCCCCAAGTACCGAAGTATCGGGGTGATTCCGAACTTGCTCGTCACTGCGGTTACTACTGCAGCGGCCAACAAGAATTTTGCGCCCTTCCCGTCTACGCCCGGCGGAAGTACGACCTCGTATCGGGTCGGTTCTGGTCGGTCGTAGAAACGGTCGGGTACTACGCGTAGTTGTTTGCTCATGGCATGTCTCCTGTTTGTCATACACAAGTGTCCCCAGCCAAAGACCGAGGAGCGAAAACGAAACTCTTGGGAGACACCACCGCACGGACGACGTAGGTTTCTCTGCCCGTCGCGAAGCAGAATGCAACGCTCCCAGTTTTTCTTCCCGGAGCGATCGGGGAAGTTTGGAAAAACCAAAGATGGAGGCAAGCGGTTGCTTGCCTCCTGGATGCCACTGCGGGCTTAGCAGATCCTGAACCCACCTGATTTGCGGCAAAACGTTACGAACTGGCGAACGTTTTCTTCCGTGAGTGAATACCATGCTCTAGGGCTCGGTATCACTTCGTCGCCATGGCAGACATAACATTCCTCAGCCGCAGGATCGAAGTCCGGCTGTGCGCATAGCCAGCACTGTACAAGAGGTAGGCTCTCGACGTACTGCTGGTGGAACTGCTCATACCTCGCCACTTCGCCCTGATCTAACAGCTCCTCAAGACAGGCAGCCAGATTCTGAGCAACATCGTTAGCGATCAAATGACCATCGTTCCGCATACCTTGCTCGACGTCCCTTGTTGAGAGAATACCGTCGCAATGTTGTGCAACGAACCCCCACAACGAACGCCAGGACCAGGCAGTGTTTCGGAAACGACGTCCATCCTCTGCATAAAGAATAGTTCCCATGATTCCCTCCATGGTTTGTTGGTTCGATTCTCTCATTCGCCCGAATGACGCAATGAGAGGAACCAGCCAACTGAGGAAACCACACAGTGACACGCGACGTAGGTTGATTTGCGCGTCGCTCGCAAAATAAGGCGCCCTAGTTTTTCTTCCGGGGCGTACAGAAGTTTGATGTGTTACGCAAGCTGTTCGTCCGATGCGGGGTTCTCGCACATCCAAACGAAGAGGCGGTTGGTGTCGATAGCTAATGCAGCGAGTTGGTCACGAGATAGGCTCAAAGAGCGTTCCTCGAATTCTCCATCCTCACCTTTCCACGACTTCGTAATTGAAGCCGAGTAGTAGCTACCACCTTTCTTGCCTTTGTTTGTCCAAATGGCGATCTCCACACCGGCACACGGACGGCTACGCAGCACTGGTCGGTCTTTGCTCATGATGTTCTCCTTATTCGT
>JAJDDR010000230.1 GCA_029260255.1 Phycisphaerae bacterium | reverse complement strand
GTCCAGCGAGACGACTTCGCCAACCGGTCGGCGGCTTGTCGGCCCGTACTTTCCTTTCGGCCAGCCCATCGGAATGACCGCGCACGGCGCGATCGAGAACGGTAGTCCGAGTGCGCGTTGCGTGCGAAAGCGGCTCCACATGGGCAGGGTGATCAGCGCGGCGCCCAGATTGGCGGCACGCGCCGCCAGGAGGAGATTTTGGACGGACGGAAAGATCGAACCGTAGGCACTGGCGGCGGCGACCGGCGGGAACCAGGGGATGACCGTCTTCAGGCACGCTACGACGATGACCGGAACCTCCTCGAAGTGATCGGCTTGCCACTGCACGGCCTTGAGGATCCGCTTCATCGCTTCATCGCCGCTGCGCTCGGCGATTTTCCGGCCGATGCCGCCGTAGATGTTCCAAGCCTGTCGATTCATCCGCCCCAACTTTGCTTTGACGGCGGGATCTTTGACGACGATGAACTCCCAGTTCTGTGCGTTCGAGCCGGTTGGTGCGCGCAGGGCCAACTCAATGACTTTCAGTACCAAGTCGTCGTCGACCGGGTCGGGCTCGAGGCGACGAATCGCCCGCTGCGTCATCATCGCTTCTTCCAACGGCATATCGAGCGTGGGGACTTGGCCCATCTGGGTCTCCTTCGTCAGGATCTCGTTCGTGAGCCGCCGAGTTTAAACACACTTCGGTGTCAGTGGATATGATGCCGATACCGGTGGCTTCGGTCAGTCTGAGCAGCCGGTGTGAGATCGGTCGAGGGTGCCGGTTGCCCTGGCGCGGCGGATGTGGCGTTATCTGGGTCTGTCGAGGGGGAGAGCACTTGAGCGAGTCGCGAGAACCGGCGGCGCCGGAGGGTCCCTTTGATGGTCTTAGCTACCGAGCGGTTGCGCTTGGGGTTGCGGTCGACCATGTCGCGTCCTTGATCTACGGCACGGCGCTGACGCTGGTGCTGGCATCCGAGGAGATCGCTTCATCGGACGAGGCTGTAGCGGAGGCGGCGTTGGAGGCGGTTGTCACGTCGCCTGGTTTCGTGATCTCGGCGCTGGTCGGCGGGACCATTTGCACGATACTCGCGGCATTCGTCGGAGCTCGCTACGCAGGCGATTACTATCGCCGTCACGGCGCGTGGATCGCGGCCGGCTCCGCGGCGCTTGCGTTGCTCTGGTTTCCAGTTCGCGAAGCGATGTCGTGGCTGGATTGGGCGGCATTGTTCTTCATCATACCCGCCGGGATTCTAGGTGGCGCGCTGGCCGAGTGGTCCGAAGCGGCCGAGGCCGATAGCCCGCAAGCGGAGGGTTGATATGGGTAGCCGTCGAGCTCGCTACTCGTCTGACACGTAGCGCTCGGTCATGCGTTCCAGTCGATCGCTGAGAATGCGCGTCATGTTCGTCAGGACCCGCGACGCGATACGCGGGTATCGCTTTTGAAGTCGTTCGAGGAAGTTCGCGTCGATGACGAGCGCCTCGACGTCGCCGACAGCGATGACGTCCGCGGTGCGTTCCTCGTCGCGGACCAACGCCATCTCGCCGAACGCCTCGCCGCGGTGCATCTCCGCGACCTTGCGTCGTTGCGATCCGTCGGCTGCCCATACGTCGGCGTCGCCGTCGAGAATCACGTACATGTTGCGACCGGAGTCGCCCTGTCGCACGATCGCCTCGCCGGGAGCGAAGCGCTGCAGCTTGCCCATCAAGATGACGACGCGCGCCTGCGTCGGTCGCAGCCCGGCCAATAGTGTTACGGTTTGGGTTGGGTCGTCGCCGAGCTTGAGGCCGACCAGGTCCGACAGCGTGATGATTCGCGTGGTGGCGAGGAGGGCGGGGAGCAGAATCATGTTGGCCAGCAGGGCCGCTGCGAGCGTCATCGCGGTTAGTTGCCCGAACTGACGGATCGGCACGAAGGACGAGGCGGCGAAGGTGAGGAAGCCGAGTAGCAGGGCTACCGTGGTGAAGACCACCGGAACGCCGACGCCGGCCATCGTCGCCGCCAGGGCGGCGCGCTGGTCGGGATTCTTTCTCGCGTTGCGGCTGAAGTCGGTCATGAAGTGGATCGTTGAGTCGACCGCGATTCCGAGCGCGATGGTGGCGATCAGGCTTGTACCCAGGTTGAGGTAGATCCCGGTCCATCCGAGCAGGCCATAGAAGACCGCGATTGCGAGGGCGTTCGGCAAGATCGCGAGCAGCCCGACCCGGACCGACAGAAACATCAGGGACATCGCCGCGAAGATGACCAGCAGGGCGAGCGACAGCGAGCGAATCTGGCCGACGACGATCTCTGATGTCGTTCCGGTCATCAGGACCAGGGTGCCGGTCGGAGTCACACGCAGGTTGCCCGGGAATGTCTCGGCGATGTGGGCGCGGATGGTGTCGAGGGTTGCCTCGGTCGCGCGTGAGCCGCTCAAGGAAGTTCGCACCAGAATATTCCCGGTGGCGAAGTCGGGTGTGATCACGTTCGCGAACGAACCCGCGTTCTTGCGGATCAAGTTGAGCAGCGGCGTCAGGCTGTTGGGATCCTCCCAGAACGGCGCGCGCTGCTCGAAAGGCACCAGGTTGCCGTCCTCGTCGATGGTGAAATCTTCTTCTCCGCTAAACGTACCGCGCTCGAT
>JAJDDR010000229.1 GCA_029260255.1 Phycisphaerae bacterium | reverse complement strand
CATCGAGGCGTTCCCGCTCTCGCCGGACGACCGTGTCGACCTCGAGGTCGAACCGTTCACCGTGACTCGACCGTCGACGCGATTCGTCCTTGGGCGGCGCGACGGTGCCGATGTGCCGTTGGAATTCGACCCGTCGCGTGTCACACTTCTGCGTGGGACGGTTGCGGGGCGGGCGGATTCACACGTGCTCCTTGCGCTCGGCGAATTCGGCAGCTTCGCGATGATCCAACCCGGCGCCGGACGACCGCGCCACCTGTATACCTCGCGCGCCGGCTCCGGTCGCGCGATGGCGATGGCTCGCCCGACCACCGGCGGCGGAGATTTGCCACCCGGTCTGGCGCTGTGCGGGCTGAAGACGCCCTCGTCGGAAGCAGCCGAGGGTTTCGGGCGGTTCACCGCGTCCGCGGTCGGTGCGGCGGGCGGCGTCGCCCGCGGCATGCAGGTGATCGAGATTGCCGTGGAGACCGACTACGAGTTCTTTGAGCTCTTCGGGGACCTGGACGCGGCGGGCGCCTACATCGTCCAAATGTTCGGCATCATAAGCGACGTGTACACGAGCGACGTGAACACGCGCGTCGAGTTGGCGTTCGTACGACTTTGGGACGACCCCAGCGATCTGTTCAACGATCCCGACCCGCTGATCCCCTTCCGAACGTACTGGAACAACCAGATGACGCACGTTCATCGCGATGTCGCTCAGTTCGTCTCCGGGCGGCGCAACCTGCCCTACGGCGGCATTGCGTGGTTGAGTGCCCTGTGCGGTTCCTTCGGCTATTCGGTCGTCGGATACATTCAGGGGTTCTCGACGGCCAGTTGGCAGCCGCATATCTGGAACTACGACGCCCGGGTCGCCGCGCACGAGTTGGGCCACAACTGCGCTGCGAATCACACGCACGCCTACGGGATCGACATCTGCAACAACCTGGACGGACCATCCAGACGCGGGACCATCATGAGCTACTGCGGCCAAACCCGCAGCGGCGGGAACGCCAACCAGGACATGCGTTTTCATGCGTTCGTGCAGGAGGTCATGCGGGGCTACATCGCCCTGGGGACATGCCTCGCGGACGACTGCAACCTCAACGCCATCGAGGATGCCGATGACATTCAAAGTGGAACCAGCGCCGACGCCAACCTGAACGGCGTCCCGGACGAATGCGAGGACTGCAACGGCAACGGCGTTCTGGACGACGCGGACATCGCGGGCCCCACGAGCATCGATGCCAACGCCAACGGCGTCCCGGACGAATGCGAACCCGACTGCAACAGCAACGGCACGACGGACGATCTGGACATCCTGCTCGGAACGAGCGACGACCTCTACGGGGACAACGTGCCCGACGAGTGTGCGCCGGATTGTGATCTCAGTGGCGTGTCGGACTACAACGAGATACTCGCCGACATGACGCTGGACATCAACCGAGACACGGTCCTCGACTCGTGTGAGGACTGCGACGGGAATGGGACGGTCGACGCAATCGAACTCGGCGGAGCGCACAACATCTGGGTCACGAGTGAAACACTCACCTCGATCGGTGAGTTTCACGCGGCCACCGGCGTTCGCGCTCGCACGTCGGGCGCGGGCAGTGTGTCCGAGGGGCGCGATCTCATCATCGCTCCGGACGGGCGCGTTCTCGTTGCCAGCGCTCTCGATCATCGTGTCGCGGCACTTGACCACGGCACCGGTCTGTTCGTTGCGGACTTCGTCGCCGCCGGTGTCGGGGGGCTCTCCAACCCCTCGGGATTGGCGTTCGGTCCCAACGGCAACCTGTTCGTCAGCAGCAGCGGCACGGACGAGGTCATCGAATACGGCGGCGCCGACGGCACTCCGAGGGGCACGTTCGTCGCGGCCGGCTCCGGGGGGCTCACCCAGCCGAGCGGGTTGGTGTTCGGCCCTAACGGAAACCTCTTCGTCGCGTCCAGCACGAATCAGGTCCTGGAGTACGACGGCACAACCGCCGGATTCGTCGGGGAGTTCGTGGCGCTCGCCGACAACGGGGGGCTGAGTGAACCGCGGGGGATGACTTTCAAAAGTGACGGCAATCTGCTTGTCGCCAGCTACCTGACGGACGAAGTGCTGGAGTACAACGGCGACAGCGGCGCGTTCATCCGCAAATTCAACCGCAACGGCACGGAGGTGGCACTGACCCTCGACCGGCCGTGGGGAGTTCGCATCGGTCCCACCGGAAACGTGTTCGTCAGCAGAAGCCGCGTCGGCGTGCCCGCGCCCGAACCGCCCGAGACGGAATCCAAGATCGTGCACCTGCATCTGAACACGACGCGCATCTTCGAGTTCGACGTCGCCAACGGGAACTTCGTGCGTTCGTACGCGATCGGCAACGACTCGAACCTGTCGTTTCCCACCGGCCTTGACTTCGTGCGGGGATGGGACACCGACTGCAACCTCAACAGCTTACCCGACAATTGCGATATCATCTCCGGGCTCAGCTTGGATGCGGACCTCAACTCCGTTCCGGACGAGTGTCAGTTGGATTGCAACGCGAACGGAACGCCGGATCGGCTCGACATCATTCCGTTCGGTGCGAGTTACGACTGCAACTTCAACGGGGTTCCGGACGAGTGTGAGCTCGCAGGCAGCGACTGCAACGGAAACGGCAGGCTGGATGAATGCGAACTCACCGGCAACGACTGCGATGTCAACGGGGTCCCGGACGAGTGTGACCCCGACTGCGACGGCAACGGTACGATCGACGCGTGCGAGATCGTCCCTGATTGCAATGCGAACGCCATCCCCGACAATTGCGATCTTACCGGCGGCGCGTCGCCGGACTGCAACACCAACGCGATTCCCGATGAGTGCGATGTTGCCGGCGGTAGTTCGGACGACTGCAACGTCAGTCTGGTACCGGACGAATGCGAGCTCACTGGCAATGATTGTAACTCAAACGCCGTGCCCGACGAGTGCGATATCGCCTCGGGGACGTCCTTCGACATCGACCAAAATGGTGTTCCCGATGAGTGCGAAGTCGTGGGCGACACCGACGGCGACGGCGATGTCGATCTGATCGATTTCAACGCGTTCACCGCGTGCATAACGGAGCCGAACGCCGGCGCGCTGCCACCCGGTTGCGACCTCTCGGACCTCGACGTTGACGGCGACATCGACATGCGTGACTTCGCCGTGTTCCTGATCGCATTCGATGGTCCGTAACGTCTCGCCGGAGCTGGCCGCAGGCATCGGTTCGACAGTAGCTTGCTCATCATTCACGACGCTGCGGTTTGCACTCACGTGACGTTGTTTGGTATCATGAATCGCGGTTTGGGCATCGATTAACGAAAGACCGAGTCGCAGACGTTCGATTGTCTTACGATGCGACGTTGGGGCTCTTTGACGGAGATTCAGATGAACGATCTGTGGGGACGAGCGCGAAGTGGCTCAGCGACCGCCATGTTCCTTGGTGCGGTCGCCTTCGCATCGGCGGCCGGACACGCGACGGCCGATGTTGCGGTGCACCGCGAGACGTACCGTGTCGCCGGCGAGGGGCAGGCCGCGATCGACATCAGCGACGCGGAGTTGCCCGAGGGTTGGTCATTGAGTGTGCAGGACGGGGCGATGGCGAATCCGATGCACTATCGAGTCGTTCACGGCTATCTGGAACTGTCGGTTGATGCCGCCGGGGCGACGAGCGTCTCGAGCGGCGAGTTGATCCTGCGCGGGACGCCCGCGGTGCTCGCCAACGCCGACGGTGCGTCGCTGAGTGTCGCCGGTCTCACCATGTCCTCACTCGGCGACGGCTGGTCGCTGGACGGCGATGAATGGGATGCGCGGACGGTGTTCGTGGTGCTGCCGGGCTCGCTGAGACTCACACGTATTGCGGACGACCGAATCGAGCTTGAAGCCGGCGTTGCGTTGGCGCCCGCCGTTGTCGAGGCGTTCGGCGGACGTGCTGAGGGCGCATCCCTCTTGCGTGGCAGCCTGCTGATTTCCGTGCCTGTGGACATCACGAGTCGGCAGGCAACAAACGACGGTGCGGGCGACACGACGCCGCCGACCGGCGAAGCCGAGGGTGTCATTGGCCCGGATGTCACGGTGAGTCGTGTCGGACTGGACGGAAGTTCGTCAAATGACGACTTCTGGTACTATGGCACGTCGGGTGGAATTCGAGCGTTTTCGCTCGCCAGCACCTCGTGCAACATCGGCGACCGGGCGGCGGAGTGGGTCAGCGGTCCGGCGGGCAACCATCCGGTGATCGGCCAGAACATGTACCGTCTTCTGAACGGGCGGTTCGAGCACATCGGTCAGAGTTGGCTCAAGCACGGGTTCTGCGCGGTGAGCGAATTCACCTGCGGTCCGTGCCAGTCGACGAACTGCGGCACTCTGGGAATCAACTGCGCCGATACTTACTGGGCAACGCTGAACGACGGATCCAACGGCGGGCCGAAGTCGCGGATCAACCCGCAAGGTCTAGGCAACGGCGGCACTCACAACAACCACAGCTTTCCCGCGCCGACCGGGCCTGGCGCGATCGTGGGTCGCCTGCAGATCACCGACGCCGACATCAACGCCGGCGGTCAACACTTCGCTGAAATACAATACATCACCCACGACGAATCGCTCGAACTCCGGCACAACAACGCGTCGTGGCGCGAGGTGAACATGACGCTCACGAGTATCTCCGGCGTCGCCGCCGGACAAGGTTCGGTCCAATGGCAGGAGCCCGGCATCCTCGCTTGGGCGACCAACGAACCCGGCGTGACGATTCTCAATGTCGACGTTCCCGGCGAAGGACGTTTTCACTTGGGTTTCAACGCCACCAGCCTGGGCGGCGGGATGTGGCACTACGAGTACGCCCTGCACAACATGAACTCGGACCGCTCGGGGCAGTCTTTCTCGGTGCCGATCGACCCGGCCGTAACGATCTCGAACGTCGGATTCCACGACGTCGACTATCACAGCGGGGAGCCGTATTCCCTCACGGACTGGACGCCCACGCAAGGCGGCGGGGCGATTACGTGGGCGACGGAGACCGAGGCCCAGAACCCGAACGCAAACGCCCTGCGATGGGGGACGCTCTACAACTTCCGCTTCGATGCGGACGCGCCTCCGGCGGCCGTCGACGCCACGATCGGACTCTTCAAGGCCGGCTCGCCCGATTCACTGGTCCTGACTGTGGATGGACCAAGCCCGGTGACCGGCGGGATACCCACGGTGTCGGAGTGGGGTGTGGTCATGATCGCGCTGCTGCTTGCGGCGACCGGGACGATCATCTTCGGGCTCCGGCGTGTGCGACAAGCCGAGCCGACGCAGTAGCGGCCGGAGCGACTCGGGTTTGACATTCGGTTGAGGGGTTGGTAAAGCGGCGAAACAAGGAGCGCCACACATGAGATTGAACCCGAGTCGGCTTTGTGCATGCGCGGCCGCGGCGTTGACCGTCGGATTCCTGATCGGTTGTGATCCTCCGCTTCCCGATTCGCCCGGCGATGATGCCCTGGCGACGGCCTCGGCGAGCCCGGCGTCGCGACTGAGCGAGGTTCGATTCTGGACCTATCAGATCGGCGGACTCTTCGAGGATGGCGCGGTCGACGCGCTCGTTGCATCAGCTTACGACCTGTTGGTCCTGGAGCCGACCCGATCGGACCGCGATGCGACCGAGTTCAACGCGGCCGAGATGGTCTCACGGTTGCACGCCTCCGACGGGAGCCGGCCGGGGTTCAAGAAGATCGTCGCGGCCTACATCGACATCGGTGAGGCCGAGGACTGGCGTACCTACTGGCAGAGCGATTGGGTCGCGCCGAGAAGCGGCGAGCCCGGCGAACCGAGCTTTCTGTTGACCATCGATCCGGACGGCTGGTCCGGAAACTACCCGGTCGCGTACTGGGATGATCGGTGGAAGGAGATCATCATCCACGGCGAGAACAGCGTGCTCCAGCAGGTTCTCGACGACGGGTTTGACGGCATCTACATGGACTGGGTCGAGGCGTACTCCGACGTTCATGTCATGGCCGCGGCGGACGCGGCGGGGCGCGATCCGAAGAGCGAGATGATCGAGTTCATTCGCGAGATTCGTGCATTCGCGCGTGCCCAGAACCCGGACTTCTACGTCATTCCACAGAACGCCTCGGAGATCGCGGTGGATGTGGAGGACGAGTACTTTGCGATCATCGACGCCATCGGGCAGGAGCAGATCTACTTCGACGGCAACGCCGATACGGATTGGGACGCGGAGGGCGCCGGCGACATACGTGTGCCGGACGTCGGCGTGGATGAGGACGACGGGTACAACCGCGCGTTCTACGAGGCGACGCTCGAGCCGTTTCTGGCGGCCGGACTGCCGGTGTTCTCGGTCGACTACGCGCGTCTGGCGGACAACGCGTCCGAGGCGTACGACACTGCGTCCGCCAAGGGCTACGTGCCGTACGTCAGCCAGCGTTCGCTCGATCGGTTGACCGACACACCGCCCCCGGGCTATCCCGGTGATGCGTCCGTGTTGCCCTGAGGCGTTGGATGGCCGGTGTCGTGTTCCCGTTCGGCCGATTCGACGGCGCTCGTCACTGAAGTGACACGGTCTCGACACTCCACGAGGCTCGGCGGCTTCCAAAAAGAAACGCCCGCCGGTTGGGGCGGGCATTTCGGGGGTTCAACTGTAGTGTCGCCTTCTACGCCAGGTTCATGGTCATGAGGAACTCGGCGTTGGTCTTGACCTTGCTCAGTCGGTTGCGGAGCAACTCGACGCACTCGACAACGTTCATGTCGGCCAGAACGCGGCGCAGCTTGTAGACCAGCTCCAGCTCCTTGGGCACCATGAGGAGTTCCTCCTTGCGGGTGCCGCTGGCGGGGATGTCGATGGCCGGCCAAACGCGGCGATCGACCAGGCGGCGATCCAGATGTAACTCGGCGTTACCGGTTCCCTTGAACTCCTCGAAGATGACTTCATCCATCTTGCTTCCGGTGTCGACCAGGGCGGAGGCGATGATGGTCAGTGAGCCGCCTTCCTCGATGTTGCGCGCGGCGCCGAAGAACCGCTTGGGCTTCTGCAACGCGTTTGCGTCGACACCACCGGAGAGGATCTTGCCGGAGTGCGGTACCTCGGTGTTGTAGGCGCGGGCGAGCCGAGTGATCGAGTCGAGGATGATGACGACATCCCTGCCGTACTCGACCATGCGTTTGGCCTTTTCGATGACCATCTCGGCCACCTGGACGTGTCGCGACGACGGCTCGTCGAACGTGGAACTCACCACCTCGGCGGTGGTGGCGCGCTGCATTTCGGTCACCTCTTCGGGGCGTTCGTCGATGAGCAGAATGATGACGAAGGCGTTGGGGTGATTGTGCGAGATCGCGTTGGCTATCTTCTGGAGAAGGACGGTCTTTCCCGTCCTCGGCGGCGCGACGATGAGCATGCGCTGGCCCTTGCCGATGGGCGTGACCAGATCGACGATGCGCATGTTCATTTCCGCGGGATCTGTCTCGAGCATCAGCCGCTCTTCGGGGTGCAGCGGTGTGAGATCTTCGAAGTTGGTTTTCTCGGTTACGAGATTGGGATCCTCGTAGTTGATGGCCTCGACGCGTAGCAGCGCGAAGTACCGCTCCGACTCCTTGGGGGGTCTGATCTGGCCGACGACGACCTGTCCGGTGCGAAGGCCGAACCTGCGAATCTGCGACGGGCTGACGTAGATGTCGTCGGGGCAGGGCAGGTAGTTGTACTCGGGCGAGCGAAGGAAGCCGAAGCCATCGGGGAGAATCTCGAGAACGCCTTCGCCGTACATCAGACCGTTCTGGCGGATGCGTTCCTTGAGGATTTTGAAGATGAGGTCCTGCTTCTTGAGACCGGTGTAGTCCATGAGCCCGTCGCTCTTGGCGAGTTCATGGAGGTCTGTGACGGTCATCTTCTGGAGCGCGGTGATGTGTGTCTCGCCGCGCTTGATTTCTTCGTACTTGGCGTGGGTCTCGGCGTCGACCGCGGCAATCGGGTCGTTGTCATCGTCGGAGACGGACGGCCCGCCGATCATAATAGAGCCGACGTCGCTGGGCACTTTCTCCGCGACCATGACCTCGTCGACGTGTACTTCTTCCATCTCGTTGGTTTCTTCCGCGGGAGCGGCTTTCTTGCTGGCGGTCTTCGATCGACCGGAACTGGCTTTCGCCATGGACTCAACCTCCTGGATTCGTGAAGCGTTTCACTGGTTTGGTCCCGCCGTTTGATCCGGTGGAACGGAATGGGATCTCATCTGAAGTATCAGTGCATGTGCAGACAACCGGTCTGCACCTCCGCATGCATCAGCGTGGTCGTTTCGGTCCGAGCCAATCCGCGATCAGTTGATCCAATAGAACTCTGACCTGGGACCGCAATGCGCCGGGGCTGGAGTTGTTTACCAGTATATGATCGGCGGCGTCCCGTTTTTTGTCCAGTGGTTTCTGCAGGTTTTCTCTGCGGTCGAACTCCTGTTCGCTCCAACCCCGCGTTTTTTCGGCGCGATCGAGCCGGTCGGCGCGCGGCGCGTCGACGAATAGCACAACATCGCACGAACTGTCGAGCCCTGCCTCATAGAGCAGCGGGGCGTTCAACACGACCGCGGTGACCGAGGGGTCCGCCTCATAGCGGGCCATCAACTCCCGGCGGCGGCACTCCAGACGCGGATAGAGAAACTTCTCCATACGCTCGCGCTGGCCCGGGTCATCGAAGATGATGTTCGCGACCGCGGCGCGATCGATGCATCCCTCGGGCGTGCTAACGCGCGGACCCCACCAACTGCGGTACGTCTCAGTGACGACCGGATCGGCCAACTCGCGATGCACGAGTTTGTCGGAGTCAATGACCTTGGCTCCGAGTTCCCCGAGCATGTCCGCGACCAGCGACTTCCCGGAGGCGATACCACCTGCCAATCCGATGACGAGATTCCGTGGTCGTTGCACCGGCTGATCAGGTATTGGATTCACACTCGGCACACTGGGCGATGAGCCCATGAAACCGCGAACCGGGCTTCCGCTATCGCCGGGAAACCTGCTGAGGGAACCTGCGGGACTCCGAAGCTTATGCTCTGGGAACCGCGATCCCCGGACCGGGGACGCGCTCAAACAACCGCGAGTTCGACGACCGTACGCCGACTCCCCGCCGCTGGAGCGACGCCTGTCCGACGCCTTGTGTGCTTGCTAATCACCCGCGCCGGACATGAACCACCTCTGGAACCATAGCCCCCGGGGTCGGGCATGTCAAGCGCCTAATCGCCGGATTGCGAAAGTGGCGGCGGGGGGCGATCGCACAAGGAGTAAAGTGGTGCTTTCAAGTGGCTTCGTTTGGCGCATGGCGATTGGACCATTGACACGCGGGCTTGCGGCTGGCTCTGAAACGGAATGGAGTTTGGCGCAGAGCGGAACACTCTGGCGCACGCGTGGTACTCCACGAACAGGAACCAGCATTGAAACTGGCGTGTTGGTCAAATGGCCGATGCAGGACCGGAACCTCTGACCTCCTGCGTGTCGAGCAGGCAAGCACCCCAACAGAATCGCACTCCTGACGCCGTGAGCGCTGTTTCAGACAAGGCCGCCAAGGGGTGTTGTACCGCTGGTTGTACCGTGTGCGTGCACCGATTGGCACTGTGTCCGGGACCGCAGGCGGTTCTGACCTCTTGGCCTGACCTCCCAGGGCACGTTCGGATGGCCATCATGACGTTGGTCGAATCGGCGACCATCGGTAAGCGGCGAGATAGCGATTCAACGTGAGATGCCCGATCGACGGACCGAAGTCAGTTGATCCACGCGGCCTTGCGGACGCCGATCCCGAGGACCTTCTTGCAGTGCGGGCAGCGAGAGACGGTCGCGTCGTCGACATCACGCGCGAACCGCCAACAGACGACGACGCCCAGCATCGCAAGTAGGGTACGTTCTACCCGCCGAACAACTACGGCACGAGCACAACGCTCCCCCGCACCTGCCGCGAATCAACATA
>JAJDDR010000228.1 GCA_029260255.1 Phycisphaerae bacterium | reverse complement strand
AACTTCGAACCGAAGTGGCCGCGTGGGAGCGCGATCGCAACCAGCGCAGCGTCAACGTGGATTGGAGATTCCGCACCGCCGATGCGCGGATAAAGCTCAAACGACTCTACCCATCAATTGAGTAGTGTCGGAGTACTAGGTGCGTTTGCCCGAGGGCCGCATCCACCAGCGGATCGGGAACAGGTGCCAGATCGAGGCCGGCGCGTACCCACGCTCGTTCGCATAGGGACGAATCAAAGCAGAGATACGCCAACAACCCGACGGAGCGCAGGTCGAGGACCCCGACATCGTTCAGCTCCGCGTCGGCGACAGTGTCAGGGCCCCCGTTTGCCAGCCACTGCCGCGCGATGCGCAGCGCGGTGGGCGTGTGTCGCGACAGATAGCTGGTGTTGGTGGGAGGAAGAGCGTTGCCCGTGAGCACAGAGATGCACAATCCGACCGTGTCTCGTTCAAGACGTAGCGGCAAGTATGCGGACCTTCCCGTCAGCCCGAGGAGGGCGTCGTCGTAGTCATCGAGGGCTCTGTCGTACCGTTGGGCCACACCTTCTGCGCTGCTTCGCCAGGATTCAGGCTCGGACACCTTGTTGGTTTGGGAGTGCACCAACTCGGCGTAACGTGGATTCAGCAATTCCAGGCGCGCTCCATCGACGTGGCGCTTGACCCATGAGGGAACCCACATCAAGTAAACGCCCAACAGCATCGCGAGTAGCAGGGCCGAGCCCCCGCCGGCGAGCGCGCCAGCCAGTATTCGTCGATTGCGCCGTGCGAGTTTGACGGTGCGCATGATCCAACCCACCGGGCGGGCGTGGATGGGCTGCAGGTTGAGGAGGCGTTCGAGGTCGTCGGCCAAGGCGTCGGCGGATGCGTATCGGCGGGACGGGTCGGGGTCCATGGCGGCGGCGACGATGGTCTGCAAGTCGCGGGGGAACGCAGGGTTGATCTTGCGGATGGGGTCAGCCAGACCTGCTTCGATGCGGCGGAGGATGTCGGCGGCGTGCCGGCCACCAAACGGAATGCGTTGGGTCAGGGCGTGGTACAGGGTGACGCCCAGAGCGTAGACATCCGTTCGATCGTCCAAGACTCCGGATTCTGCGCGGAGTTGCTCCGGCGCCGCGTAGGCCGGCGTGCCGACGAAGTGTCCGGTCTGGGTGTACGCCGTGGTGTCGGCCTCGCGGGCTAAGCCGAAGTCGGACAGCAAGGGCGTGCCGTCGCGACGAATCAGGATGTTCGACGGCTTGACGTCACGGTGGAGGAAGCCGGCCTCGTGGACCTGCGCCAACGCTCGGGCAATGGCAATGGCAACCCGGCAGGCGAAGATCGGCCACGTTGCCGCGGGGAGGTTGTCTTGCGGGGCGCCGAGAAAGGTCGCGATATCGTCCACGGGCACTCGATGACCGCCGCCGGCGCGACCGTTACAGAAGTCGATGAGCTGGGACAGCGACTTGCCATCGACCCACTCCATGGCATAGGCGTAGACCCCGCCGGTTTGGACGACGTCGTGAACGGCGACGATGTTGGGGTGTTGCAGGCGGGCGATGGCGTGGGCTTCCGCGGCGAAACGCTCGCGGGCCCGCGACGACAGCGCGGCCGACGGTGGGAGAACCTTCAACGCAACGGGTCGACCCGCCAGGCGTTCCTGACGAGCGAGATAAACCGTGCCCATCCCGCCGGAGCCTATCTCACTGAGTATGGTGTAATCGTTGAGCTTAGGCAGCGCGGGGACCGGACCGACGGCCACCTGCCGCGCGAGCCTGACCAATTCCTCGACGCGGTCCCGGAGGTGTTCGCGACCATCGAGGAGGTCGGACGTGGAGACGGATAGACCGTCCTCAACCCGCTCGACGGCCCGTTCGAAGGCCTCGTCGAGGAATCGGTGATCCGGGTCCGTTAGGTCGTCAGCAAATCGCATGAATACAGCCGCCCGCGTAACGATGCTCAACCCATTGAAGCGGGATCGGGCGGGCGATCCGTCGTTTTTTTCGATTTAACGGCCCGCGAACGCGTCGCAAGCTCGGTTGAGAGCCGGCGCTGGTACAGTTCGGCGCCCTTGCGAAACCGATGCCGCACCGCGGACGCACCGATCCCGAGGCGCTCGGCTATTCCTTCGATGGAGTGTTGCTCCAACAGTCGCATCCGAACGACATCGCGAAGCTCGTCCGGCAGCGAATCCAGCACCACCCGTATGGTCTTGGCTTGCTCCTGAAACATCGCGATTCGGCTGGGTGTTGTGGACGCGATCCCGGCGGGAAACGCGGACGCGCTGGATCGAGAAGATTGCAGCGAAGAGAAGGGTGATGTGACCGTTCCTCCGCCGCGCTTGGCCGCGCCCTCCCGAGCTACGGTGTCGCGAATCCGATTATCAATGATCGTCAGCAGCCACGACCGGAAGCTCTTGATTCCGCGCCACTCGCACCGTTTTCGATCGCGCCATGCCTGAAGCAACGTCTCCTGCCAAATGTCCTCGGGTGTCACGCGTCTCTTCAAACCGGCGTTCATGCGGTGCTCGATGACAACGAGCAGCGAGGCGGGATTCACCGATTCGATGAGTCGATCCCAGGCGCTGGCGGACTCGGCAAGGAGCGGGTTGGAATCGTCATCAGGTGATCGCACCTGCCCGTCTTGATCGTCGAACATGAGTCCTGCCCCAGACGCTTGCCGGTTCTCAAGTGTATCAACCTCCCTCGTCCGAAACAACGCGAGGAGATGGCGGGTTACGCCGCGCGGCGCGGCACGTTTAGCGGCGACCCGCAGGGGAGCATTCCGGCGGGTTACATGACGGCGAAGTAGTTGTTGCAGGCCTGGTCGAAGGTCTCGGGGGACATCTTCGGCTCGACGCCGTGGTAGGCGGCGAAGTTTTGGATTTGCAGGAGCAAGTCGCGCGGGTGGCAGCAGCGGAAGGGACGATCCTTCGCCTTGTAGTGCGTTTCGATCAGGTAGTCGATGGCGCTCTCGTCGCTGGGGACGTTCATGTTTTTGGTGAAGAGGTTCATGAGGGCGCGGAATTCCTGCTCGGTGGGGTCCATGACGTTGATCTTGTACGGTATTCGCCGGAGGAAGGCGTCGTCGACGAGGTCCTTGGGTTCGAGGTTGGTCGAGAAAATGATCAACTGGTCGAACGGAACCTGAATCTTCTTGCCGTTGGCGAGGATCAGGTAATCGAACCGCTTTTCCAGCGGGACGATCCAGCGGTTGAGCAGTTCGATGGGTGGCATGCGCTGGCGGCCGAAGTCATCGATGACCAGCGTGCCGCAGTTGCTCTTCAGTTGGACGGAGGGCTCGGTGATTTTGGTGAAGCGGTTGTATTGCAGCTCGAGCGCTTCCATGGTGAGTTCGCCGCCGACGACGATGGTGGGGCGCTTGATCTTGATCCAGCGGGTGTCGTAGTCCTCCTGGATGAGGAGGCTCTTGGTGTCGACGGCCTCGTGGTTCTCGGCGTCGTAGAACTTGATGATCTCGCCGTCGACGTAGATGGTGTAGGGCACCCAGATGTCCAGACCGAAGCAGCGCGTGATGCGTTCGGCGATGGTGGTCTTGCCGTTTCCGGGGTAGCCGTAGAGGAACATGCCGCGTCCGGAGTTGATGGCCGGTCCGACGGTGTCCAGGACCTTCTCGCTGAGCAGGATGTCGGAAAACGCCTCTCGGACGGCGGCCTTGTCGGGGTGCTCGGTGGTGATGGACTGCTGCTTGACGGATTCGATGTAGTGCTCGAGCAGGACGGGGGCGGGTCCGACGTACATGCTCTCTTCCATGAATCGGCGGGCGCGGACGCGACCGCTCTCGCTGAGGACGTAGAGGAAGTCGCCCATGGACTGGTCTTTGTAGAAGAGGTCCTGCTCCTTCTTGAGGTACGCGAGGACCTTCTGGACCGGGGGCGAGGGCAGGCAGAGATCGCGCTCGATCTTACGCCCCATGGCCTCGCCGACGCTGAAGAGGTACTTGCAGACGAGGCTCTCGACGAGTGATTCGGGCAGCCCGGTCTCCTTGAGTGTCTCGGGCGCGGCGGGGTAGATGGTTTTCGGATCAAGCTCTTGATTGGTCACGGCGTTTTCCTTGGACTGGTTGGCAAGTCCGTCGCGTCTCCCGACGTGTCCCTGCGGTTCGCATCAAACGACCGTCGCGCGTTGCGCGGCGATTCGGGGCGCATCATATGTTGGACGCGTTATCCATCAGTCTCATGGCGGCCGGACCGCCGACGACGATCATCAATGCCGGGAAGATGAACAGGATCAGCGGGAGCAGGAGCTTCACCGCGGTCTTGCCGGCGGCTTCCTCCGCCGCCTGCTGGCGTTTTGTGCGGACGGTGTCGGATTGCACGCGCAGGGTCGTACCGACGCTGCTGCCGAATCGTTCCGCCTGGATGATGGTGGCCACGAGCGTCTGGATCTCGCGGACGCCGGTGCGGTCGGCGAGATTCTGCAGGGCTTCGTTTCGGGGGAGCCCCATGTTCATCTCCGCGGTGGCGATTCTGAACTCGCCGGCGAGATCGGGGTAGGAGTCGTTCATTTCGAGCCCGACGCGCTGGATGGCAGCGTCCATACCGAGTCCGGCTTCGACCATGATGACCGTCATATCGAGGCAGTCGGCGAGTCCCTTCTTGATTCTGATGACACGTGCGGCGGCGATCTGAGCGAGGTACACGTCGGGCAGCATGAACGCAAAGAACCCGATGAAGGCGGTCAACGCGGCGATGTGCAGGGGTTGCTGCTCGGTGAGCCACGTGGTGATCAGCGTCGCAGCGCCGACGACGAGCAGGAGCACGGTCTTGCTCGCGAGGAAGACCGCCGGCGCGGTGGCGGTCCGTATGCCGGCGGCGGCGAGTTTGGCGCGTAGGCGTGACTGATCCTCGTCGCTCATGGGGGCGGCGATCTTGGGTGCGGCCCTCTTGACGGCGCTCATCAATTGCGGTGTGGACAGCTTGGGCGCGGCGTCCGGCGCCTTGCGTGCTCTTCCGGAATCGTCGCCGTCGAGACGGCGGTCGATGGCATCGGTATCGGCCTGTCCCTTGGGCAGTAGCGCGTAGACCAGCAAGCCGATGCCGAGGGCCGCCGCGATGCATCCTGCGATTAGCGTTGCCACCTGATACTCCTCTGTCTCTGTACGCCCGGTCTACCCGGTTCCGGTGTCAAACCTCGATGCTGATGATCTTCTTGATCAGGGCCCATCCGAGAATCTCCGCCGCGCCCGCCACGAAGAGCATTTGGTTGCCGAGTTCTCTTTCGAGAAGCAGATTGGCGTAGTCGGGGTTCAGCACGAACATCACGCCGAGCATCACCGGCGGCAGACCGAGCAGGATGATGCCGCTCATGCGCCCCTCGGCGGTGAGGACCTGGACCTGACCGAACAGCTTGATGCGCGCCCGGATGATCGACCCGATCTTGTCGAGGACCTCGGCGAGATCGCCACCGGCTTGCTTTGAAATCTGCACGGCGGTAACGAAGAAGCTGATGTCCATCTGATTGAGTCGCTCGCGCATGTTGCCGAGCGCGTCCTCCAGGCGGATGCCGAGGTTCTGCTCGTAGTAGACCATGCCGAACTCGGTGCGGCTGGGTTCGGGCAACTGTTCGGCGACGATTCCGATCGCCGACGGCAGCGATTGCCCGGCGCGCAAAGCGGAGACGAGCGCGTCGAAGACCTCCGGCAGCTGCTCAACGAGTGCGTGCAGTCTTCGCTTGCGTCGGTACAGGACGTAAGCGATCGGTCCGAAGAACACCGGCACCCCGACGAGGAGTGCCCGGAGCACACCGAAGCCGAAAAACACCGTGATGAAGATCAGCCCGGAGCTCAACACCGCCAGGCGGAACACCAGTTTCGCCGCGTTCCAATCCAGGTCCGCCTGGTAGCACGCTTTCTGCAAACCCTCGATCGGCTTGAACGAACCGATCGACCCGGCGAATCCGCCGCCGCCCGCGGCGAGGGCGCTCTTTCGAATCAGCGATTTCTGGATATCGGCTTCGCTCTTCTGATCCTTGCGCGCCGTTCGACCCATGAGGCGATCATCGACGCGCTTGTCCTCCCGCTTGCGCAGATCGCGAATCAGCGTGAACAGGCTCATGAACACGACGGGGAAGGCCACGACCACGACGAACATCATCACGATCGGGCTGCTGAGGATGTTCTGAGCCAACGGATGTGCGGAGCAATCGAGAGTCATCATGATCGGGACCCCTTTTCGCGTTCGAGCACTTCGGGACCTGTTTCCAGGATGCGTCGCTCGAAGTTCAGTCCGCTCACGTTTGCACCGTGGGACTTAAGCCGCTCCAGGAACGCGGGGCGAACCCCGGTGCACATGAACTGTCCGAATGCCCTGCCGTCTTCGCCGATACCCTCTTGTTCGAAGTTGACCAGTTCCTGCATGGTGACCACTTCGCCCTCCATCCCCAGCACTTCGGTGACCGAGAGGATCTTCCTCGGTCCGCCGGTGAGGCGCGATGCATGCACGATGACGTCGATGGCCGAGGCGAACTGCGTGCGGATCGCCCGTATGGGAAGATCGAAGCCCGACATCATGACCATCGTTTCGACGCGCTGCACGGCGTCACGGGGGCTGTTGGCGTGGACGGTGGTGAGCGAACCGTCGTGTCCGGTGTTCATCGCCTGGAGCATGTCGAGCGTCTCACCGCCGCGGCACTCGCCGACGACGATGCGGTCAGGCCTCATGCGCAGGCTGTTGATAAGCAGGTCGCGAATGGCAATCCTGCCCTTGCCCTCGATGTTGGGCGGTCGCGTCTCCAGGCGGAGCACGTGCGGCTGGCGAAGCTGCAACTCGGCGGCGTCCTCGATGGTGATGATGCGCTCCGTTTCGGGAATGAACGACGAGCAGTTGTTGAGCAACGTGGTTTTTCCCGATCCGGTGCCGCCGATGATGAGGATGTTCAGCCGTCCGATGACGGCGGCCTCGATCAGATCACGCATCTCCGGCGTGGTGCTGCTCCACCCGATGTAGTTGTCCCAGGTGACGGGGTCTTTTCCAAAGCGACGGATCGAGATCGACGGTCCGTCGAGGGCCAGCGGCGGGATGATCGCGTTGACCCGGCTTCCGTCGGCCAAGCGGGCGTCCACCATCGGGTTGACCTCGTCCACGCGGCGGCCGACGGCGGAGACAATCTTGTCGAGCACGTGCAGCACGTGGGCGTTGTCCTTGAACTGGACCGGGGTCAACTCGAGGCGGCCCCCTTTTTCGACGTAGACGCTTTTGGGGCCGTTGACCAGGATGTCACTGACGGCGGGGTCGTTGAGCACTTCTTCGAGCGGTCCCAGTCCGAACGTCTGGTCGAGAACTTCGGTGACGATGCGCAGGCGATCGGCCTGATCGAGAAGGACCTCCTCCTCGTCGCACAGGGCGGAGACGAGCGCCTTGACCTCTTCGCGTGTGACGTCGCTGTCCTGCTCGATGACCTGTGAGAGGTCCAGCCGATCGAGCAGCTTTCGGTGGATGCGCGTCTTGATCGCGTCGATCTCCGTGCGTTGCGTGTTGGACGGAGCGGACGCAGGTTTCCCCGCGGTCCCGCCTCCTGCCGGCGTGGATCCGGACGGCGGTTTCGACGACCCCTTGAACATCGGTGCCCTCTTGCTGACTGCGTTCCTTCGTCGCGCCCCGCATCACGCGGCGACGCGCATCGCACAACACCCGTCTACTTGAACAGCCTGGAGAAGAGGCCGGACCCCTTCTCCGAGCCATCGGCCGCGGGACCGCGGATCATGTCCGCCAACTCGCGGATTGCCTCGCGCGCCTTGGACTTCGGCGCGTTCATCGCCAGCGGTTCGCCAAGGTTGATGGCTGCGCTGACGCTGGTCCAGTCATCCGGCACGCACAGCAGGATCTTGCTGCCCAGCGATTTCTCGAGTCGCTGCGTGTTCAGGTGGCTCAACCCGCCGCCCGCGCGGTTGCAGATGACCCGGAGCGCCTGGCCCCCGAAACCGACCTTGTCCAACGCGCTGAGAATGCGCTTGGCGTTGCGCGCCGCGGTGACGAGTGGCTGAACCACCAGCAGATTCCAGTCCGACAAATCGAGCACGGACAGCGCGGTCGGATCCGAGCGACTGGGTCCGTCGAGCACGACGTACGGATACATCTTGCGCAGCAGCGTCAGCAGCGGCACGCATCGATCAGCGGTCAGCCCTTCGGTCTCTTCAAACTCACGCGGGCGCGGGATCACGTGCACGCCCGACTTGTGCTTGGTGACCGCTTTCTGGAGGACCCTCTCGTCGAGCGACGTCGATTCTCCGCAGAGGTCGGCGATCGAGTGCTGGATCTCCAGATCGAGCATCATGGCTACGTGCCCGAACTGGAAGTTGAGATCGACCAGCGCGACTTCGCGGCCTGATTTCTCCGCCAGCTCAACGGCCAGGTTGACCGCGACCGTCGTACATCCGACGCCGCCGGCGCTGCCCAGCACGCTGACGACGCGGCCAAGCGCGCCCTCGCCCTCGTCACGTCGTCGCAGCGCTGCGACGGCTTCGTGCAGCCGGTCCAACTCGTCGGGAAGCTGGACAAACTCGGTGAACCCGGATCGCATCGTCGATTTGATCAGCGCGACGTCGTCCCGTGTGGAGACGGCGAAGAACGCCAGGTTCTCGTGGTTTCGCGCGACCTTCGCGACGGCCGGAACGATCTTATCCGCGTCGGGATCGAGATTGGCGATCACCAAGTCGGCGGACGCCTTCTCGATCGCCGGCAGCAACTCGGCGCCGTCGCCGGCAGATGCGATCAACCGAACGCCCGGGATGTTTTCGAGCAACTCCTGGAGTTTTCCCTCCGACGCCGCGTCGGCGTCGAAGAGAATCACCCGTACCATTCCGCCGTCCGTGGCTTCACCCGATGCGTCGCTCCCTGACACACCGCCGCCTCCGTTATCGTTTTCCGACGTCATTGAACCAGTGTAACCGGTCGGATGACCGCAATCTCCTCAAATACCCGGATGAGCTCCGCCGCGTAGTCTTCAATACTAGCACCTTCCACGTGGTAGTGTCGACCGCTGGTCTCACGTGCGATGTCGTCCATGAGACCGACGTCGGCGCTCGTTCCGAGGCTCACCGCGTAGATCTGGATGCCTTCCTGCCCGGCCCACTGGGCCTGGTCGATGGCGTACTGCCTGGCGATCAGCAGCTTCTCGGTGGTGTTCGCGGGCGTTGGCGGTCCGGTCGGAGTTCCGGCGGGACCGTAGTCGGTCAGTTCCTCGTACGCGGTGGACCGTCCGTCGCTGAGCAGGACAATGATCTTGGTCGCGTTGGGACGGGCGTCAGGACCGGTCAGCGTGTTTCGCCCCTGACGAATGCCGCCGCCGATGTTGGTGTATCCGTCGTAGTGCACCGCCTGCATCTCTTCCAAGCGCAACGGCACTTCGATGACATCGACGGTCAGATCGACTTCGTGGCTGACGCTCGTGGCGTACACATCGAGCGACAGCAGGTCGCGATAGTCCACTTCGAGCGCTTCCGCGAGTGCCCGAACCGCTTGCTTCTCAGAGTGCACCGGCTGGTGCGGGGTGTGCGCCAACTCGGGCGTGTCCTGGTGCCGCGGCCTCTCTTCCATCAAGTAGTTCGCGAAGGTCTTCGGGCCGATCTTCCACTGAAAGTCCGGATGCCCGTCGGTCATCATCGCGGTGCCGTCGCTTGCGACGTACTCCGTGGTGTAGTCCCACCAGAGGAACAGCATCTCGAACCAACTGCGGCCGCCGAGCGAGGAGTTGCTTGGCACCAACTCATGCAGGTCGACCAGATTATCTCCGTTCGGCGGTCCCATGGGCGCGGCCATGCCGGCGGTCTCCCATCGGCCGCCCGGGATGCCGCTGTACCATTCCACGAAGCCGGTGGCCACCGCCGTTCGGGCCATCCAGTTCCGCAGCCGCATTGTGTTGTTGGTCGCGTGATCGCCCATGATGGCGTAGATCTCGGACGGCTCGTCGCCGGGCTGCGGCTCTTCAAACGCACCGTCGGTGATGCGCAGATCCCCAAGCTTGTAGCCCGACGTGTTCACGAGGTAGTCGTGAATCTCGCCGTAGGCGGTCCCACCGGTGGGCAGCCAATCCTGCGGCGCCGCGGTGAACTCGAAGTGCACCAGACCGTTGTCGCTGTTCGGGTTGTAGCTGTTCTTGTCGATGTGCGTGGTCGGACCGCTCTCGCTGTCCACGTCGTATCCGAACCCCCTGCCGAACGATTGCCCCGCCGGGTTACGCCGGAAGAAACCCCACGCGTACCCCTGGGCGAGCGGGTTGGTCGAGTCCCAGCCCGGCCAGTTTCCGGGATCGTCGTCGACGCCGCCGGGCAACTCCGCCCACACGGCACCGAGGTTGATTTCCAGTTCGTTGATGCTCCTCAGCTCCGAGTCGTTGTTGTGCGACGCCGAGAGGTCGGCCACGATCGCGATGTCGCGCGGACGCATCAGTGCAGTCGCCGACATGACCATTTGGCTCTCGGTGATCCCGAAGATCGACGCGAAGAACAGACGCACGGCACCGTTGACTTCGTTCTCGTCCGTGCGGCGCCCGGTGACCCGCACGGCGTTCACGTCGGAGGCGGTCGGGTCGAAGTTGTAGGCGGCGGTGGCTGGATCGGGTTCGGCCCAACCGAACTCGATGTCGTCATCGGCGATGTGCTGCGGATCGCCGGTGACCGTGTTCCTGAGCGCGCAATCGATGGCGGACTGCTTGGCCGCGTCGAAGTTCCGCGGGTCCACGCCGGGTGGCGCGTTCGGGTCCACCGAGGTCTTGGTCAGCATGGCCGCGCCGGCGAGTGCCGAGTTGTCGACCGCGCGGCGCAGTTCGAGCCTGGCGTTGTAGATAACGCCGACGTCGATGGCCAGGGCGGCGAATCCGATCAGCACCACGGAGAAGATGGCGACCTTGATGACCACCACACCGCCGCGGCGGTACGCACGGGACTCGGCATTTCGAGGATGGTAGGTCTGTGACATGAGATTATTCTCCTATGTCGGCGCTCGCTCGGCGCTCTTGACTAGTCTGTAGCCTGCGCTCAATCAGCTCGGACGTCTGGTCCGGAGAACCGGTGGCGAGTGATGGTGCGGGCTTTCTTTCTGTGACCGTCGGAGACGCCTCCACTGGCGTTCCGCCTACCTCATTCCTCATTGCTGACTGGTCTTCCGAGACGTCCTTGGCGCCCTGGAATACCCTGATTCTTCGCTCCGGCGGCGCCGGTGGTGGCGGCAAGGCGACCGGCTGTTCGGTCCGCACTTCCTCTGCCACGGGCGTCTCCTGCGGCGAGAATTCCATCTCCGGGCGCTGCGTGTTGTCGTCGAAGCGCCGCGGGAACAACTCGAAGTCGCCGTTGAGCTTGGCCACGCCGAAAACGCTTGCCTTCTCCCAGGGAAGGAGCAGCTTGACCGTCGTCGAGCCTCCTCCGCCCCGCGTCGAAGTCCTGCTCGCGCGCTGGCCGCCCTGGTTTGCGGGTTCGGCACCGGGCACCGCCATGCCCATACCGATGCGCTTGTCCCCCACGGAGAAGATCTCCACATTGCTGAAGAGCAAGCCCATCTGAGATTGCGTGGTGCGCGTCCTCTTGGCGGCGTACATGACGTCCACGCGGTCGCCGGGTTCCAGGTCCCCCACGTCGCTCGCGGGGAAGGTCGCGGCCACCGTCGTGAGACCGGGCGCGATCAGGTTGGCCGCGCCCGGTGGCGTGCCCTTGGCGGCGAGCATGTTGGACAGCACCGGCGCGCCCCGCACAATCCTCATGGCGGCGACACGCCCGGCCGCGACGTCGGTTGAGCCGAGCGTGTGCTGCAACGGGTGCGGCTTCGGAACCCGGACGGTCTGGAGCATCTCCTCGGTGATCTTCGCCGCGTAGGGAATCTCCAGTTTGGCGACGATGACGTCGGCGAACTCGACCGGTCTGGCTGCCTTTTCCTTCGCGTCGTCAACCACCTTCAGCAGCGAATACAGCGCGAACACGCTCGCGCCCAAGCCCACGATCAGCGGAATCAATAACGTTGATCTCATGATGCGCGCCCCATTCGTTCGGCGAGCAAGCGCCTGACGGCACCTACCTGACTGCCGCACTGTGTGTGTATATCACTAACGAATCCGGGAGAAACCCCCCGAAGATACTCACTTCCGCGTACGTCGAGGTTACCTCGACCTCTACTTCCAGCGTCCCGACGAGATCGGGTGGATTGGGTACGATATCGTTGAAAATAACATTGGTGGTCATCGCCAAACCGCCAACGCCGCTGTCCTCCAGGGCACGCGTTACAGTGGCCCGAACACTGGCATCCGTAGCTTCCGGCATGATGCCCGCACGCGTGCCCTGTGTGGCCGCATTGATCATGTTGTGCCGGACAAACAGGAGGTGCCCGAACTCGATGATGCCGAACAGCAGCAGAAGGAGCAGCGGGAGAACGATCGCCATCTCGACGATCGCCGTGCCCCTACGCGTGAATCGCCGTTCGCCGCGGCAAAGCCTTCGAGCGGTCATAGCAACACCGTCCATTCAAAAAAACGCCCCCCGAGGATCGCCAGTGAGCCGATTGTCAACGGAATCCCGTAGGGAAGCAACGTCGTCGTCGTCCCGAAACTGCTCGTCGAGCCGAACTCGCTGAAGGCGGTCTTGGTCCGTGCGAGCTTCACAAACAGCACGCCGAGGTTGGCCCGCGCCTCGGCGA
>JAJDDR010000227.1 GCA_029260255.1 Phycisphaerae bacterium | reverse complement strand
CCACGCCATCCTCGGGGCGGAGAATCTGACCGTCGCAACCCGCCTCCCCGCGGCGTTTTTCGGAATCCTGACGATCGCGTGTTTCTACGCCCTGGTCGCCCGCACGCACGGTCGCGGTACCGGATTGTGGGCTGCGTTGTTCCTCACGCTCTCACCGTGGCACCTGCAATTGTCGCGGTTCGGACACGAATCAACCCTCACGGCCGGCATCACCGCGTTGGCGCTGCTTTCCGTGTCGATGGCCCGCCGGACCAGCAAGGGTCCGGGCGATGACGATGGCGCGCTCAGGCCGGTTCCGCTCGTGCTCGGCGGCGTGCTCTTTGCGCTGAGCCTCTACACGTACGCATCGATGCGTCTCTTTACACCGCTCTTGCTGCTCGCCGCGGCGTGGATCTACCGGGCTGAGTTCGGGACCGCATTGCGCCATCGCGCAAGCCGTCGCGCCATCGCCTTGGCGATCACCGCGAGCGCCCTCGTGGCAGTGCCACTGGTCGTGCTGAGCGCAACGCGATGGGACATCGTGATGGCCCGTGCCGAGCAAGTGTCACTCTTCCATCGGTCGGCGTCCGTCGCAACGGCGCTCTTCCAGAGCGCCGCCCAATACGCGGACCATTTCAGTCCCCGGTGGTTGTTCACGCAGGGCGATCGATACGCGATCCAGTCGCCGCCCGGATACGGTCAACTCAGCATCGCCATCGCACCGCTCCTGCTGATCGGGTTGTACGCGACGATTCGAGACCGGCGGAGGAACCGCGCCGGAATGCTCGTATTGGCATGGCTCCTGCTCCATCCCCTGGCGGCGTCGATGTCGGACGCCGGTCCGCATGCCCTCCGCTCAGCATGTGGGTTGCCCGCCTTTCAATGGCTGGCCGCCATCGGCGCAGGTGCGGCAGCGTCGCACGCGGCAATGACTGCAGGCCGGCGTCGCCTGGTCGCGGCGATCTGTCTGGCTGCCGTAGCGATCAACGGTTCGGTCGTTGTTCGTGACTACTTTGGGCGGTGGTCGCGTGATCCGTGGGTGGCGGCCCTCTACCAGCGAGACCTGCGCGATGCCATGCGAGCCATTCGCCCGATCTTCGGAAACTACGATCGCATCTACATCTCGGACCAGGTGGATCGCGATCGGCGGTGGTACAGCGGGGAGGCGTACGCCATCGCGCTGATCGCGCTGCCGGTCGAGCCGGCGACGTTCCAGCAGTGGGACAAGGTGGTGGTGGTCGATGAGCCGTCCGGATTCCACCGTGTGGCGTCGATGGGACCCTTCGTCATGACGACGCGTTCGGATGTCCTGCGACAATCGTTCGAGCACACCCCCCGACAGCGTGCCCTGTTTGTGGCGCGGCCCGGCGAGATCAACGGGTTCCGGAGAATCCACACAGTAGAGTCGCTTTATCACATGCCTCGATTCGAGATCTTCGCAACTCCGTAGCTCCCGCCCTCCCGGTCCCGACGGGACGACGCAAAAAAACTGGAATCGACTTCAGGTGAATGCCCCAATTTGCCGTAAATGTTGGCGTGGCGACAGTGACCTGTCGCGGAGAAGCGTTCCGGATGAGAAATCATCGCTCACGGTCGAACTCAGCGATCCTCTGAATGTACCGGACGAAGCGCGTTCGCGCGAATCGTACGTTTGTTGTTTTGTATGTCTGACGAACCCAAGTAAGGAGATGTCCCGATGAACAATGTCAAGAACTCCCCGCAGCAGCCTTGCCCGAGCAACTTCGCAGCGCACAGTGGCACGTGCGTGCCCTTCGACTCGATCCAGGAGCCCGGCTGCTACATCTGCAATTGGAACGGCCACCTGGTCCGCATCCCCGAGGACGGCGTGACCCCGGGTCGCAGCCCGATGATCAACATCATCGGCGCCGAGCCCCTCTACGTGACCAAGATCAGTGAGAACCCGTACGTGACCGTGACCAAGGCGCGGTTGCTGGCGTCGAACTTCGATCTGCCGGTCAACTTCTAGGTCGGGCTTCGTTCGCCGGTCGCATGTGATCCGGCGGTGAACACAAGACAGTCTCCCGCGAGGCGAGAGGACACCGTTCTCTCGCCTCTCTCTCCATACACTCGGCGTCGGATCGTGATCGCTTGTGGCGCCCTGCGTCATCGCTAGAATCAGCCTCGCCGGAGGGATGCGGATGCGAGGTCCAAGATGCCACTCGACGCGGACAGACTGATGCGCGAGGCCATCGCGGTGTGCCAACGCGGCATTCTCGCCGGCCAGTCGCCTTTCGGCGCGGTGATCGCCAACCGTCGCGGAGAGGTCATACACGCCGCGCACAACGGTGTGCGGTCCGAGTGTGATCCGACGGCACACGCGGAGGTGGTCGCGATCCGAGCGGCGTGCAGGCAACTGGAGACGATCGATCTCTCCGGTCACGTCATGGTCAGTACGTGCGAACCGTGCCCCATGTGCGCCAGCGCGATACACTGGTCGCGGCTGGATGCGGTGGTTTTCGGTGCGCGCATCTCAGATGCCCGAGCCGCCGGGTTCAACGAATTGGACCTTCCCATCGAGTTCTTGTTCGAGACGGGCAAAAGCACCGTCGAGGTCCTCACCGACGTGCTGCGCGACGAATGCGCCGCGCTGTTTTCGCAATGGCGCTCCGGACCGAACCCGGCCACGTATTGACTCGCTCCGGCGGCCATCGTGACGGGCGTGCGTCAGGTGCGAACGCGATCGATCATCACGACCGCGACGGGCGCAAATACGATCAGTGGAAGCCACGCGGGCAACGCGGACAACGTCGTCGTACGCACCAGATTGTCGCCCGTGTACGCCATCAGGTAACAGGCGCCGCATACCATCAGGCATTTGCCGGCATCGTTGAACATGTTGGCCGGCTCGCGGCTCAGAAAGAACGGCAACCCGAGAAGCAACAGTAGAATATGAACCAGCGGTGCCGAGAATCGGCCGTGCTTGATTCGTCGGATTTGGTTGGTGAGCATCGGCTCGTTGCGCGCGAAGTCCGCGAGCTGTGACGACGATGCGAAGTCGAGCCACTGCTCGCCCTGTCTTGCCTCCAGGCGGGTAGGATTCAAGCGACTTTCGTAGAGTTCCACTTTTGTCGAATGCACGGTGTCCCGAGGTCCCATCGCGGCAGCGCTTCGGGCTCGCATCCGCTCCTCACCACCGATCAATCTCCAAACGCCGCCGGCCTCGTGTCCGGGCAGGTCCTCCCAAACGGCTTCTTCCGCCTCTATCACCTTTTCGAACGCACCGCGCTCGTCGCGTTGAATCACCAGCAGATCCTCCATCCGCCGTTCCGCGGGCAGGAATCGCAACGCCGAGACCAATCTCGCGGGACCGTCGTTCACGAACCAGACACCGCGCGAATTGGCTCCCGTTGCGTCGTCATGACTGCGTGCCAGCAGGTGGGCCACGCGAGGAATGGCAAGCTCGGTGTCAGCATACCACAAGAGAGACGCGCACAGACCGAACGCGATCACCGGAACGGCGACGCGATGAAGACTCACACCCGACGAGAGGATCGCGGTCAGTTCATTCGCCCGGCGCATGCGCGCCACGGTGATCATGCAGGCGAACAGCGTGATAACACCCGAAAGCTGAGAAAAATACAAAAACGAATGCGCCCCGTAATAGCTCGCAATACCCCCCACGGCCGTCCAGAACGACGCATCGTCCTCCGTGAACTCGACGATGTTTACGAACAGATCGAGGACCATGTACAGGCTCATCATCACCGCCAGCGCGATGGCGTAGTTGATCAGCAGGGATCGCAACAGGTACCGATCAAGCGTGTTCATCGCCGTACCCCGCGAGCCAGTGTCCAGAAATCGACGGCCGCCACGATCAGGATCGAGCCCCAGATCGTGCATAGACCCATCAACACAGTGCCGTCCTTCTCGGCAAGCTGGCGTCCCATGATGTTCATCACAATGACGAAGATCGCGGGGACGAAGCTGATCCCGAACGCCACCAGGACATGCGAACCCCTGAACACCACACCCAGCGCGGCGCCGAGAATCACCAGAACGAACACGCTCGTACTGAACGCCAGTCGCGAGTGAAGCTCCGACGTTACGCGGCGAGTGAATTTCGCCGCGTCTCGCAGCAACTCCGCATGCATCTCAGTCGCGTCCGCGGCGAGCAGGCGCCCCTTGGACGGATCGAGCAATGTTGCGTCCGGCAGCGCGCCGTCACCCTCCGCGGCCGGACCAGCCAGCGCGATGCCCGCGAGGCGTTCCTCACCCTTCCGCTCAACCAGGCCGTCGGCGGTTGTCGTCGCGACGTTCCCCTCGATGCGGATGACCACGCTGTAGGACTCACCGTCCGCCGGCTTCGAGACGGTCACTTCGGCTCGGTCGCCGACGATTCGCCGCGTCTGCCCGTCCCGCGTTTCCACGACACTCACGCTGCGAAGCAGGAGCTTGTCACGGCCCGTGTCAACCGGTTGCAGTTCCGCACGCAGCATCGTCTCGGTCCGGTCATCTGAGAGTGTGAACTCGGATTCCGCCGCAAGCCGATCCCGCAGGCGCGCATACCACGCACCACATGCAATGGCCGAACGCACTTTGTCCAAGTCCGCCGCGATCTTGGGCCATTCCTCCGGACACCGCCGATAGTGAATCAACTCCGCCAGGTCGAGCAGCTTGACCTTGGTGCGAACCTCCCGCGCGATGACCTCAGGACCGAAACGCTGCACCCGGGCGTCCGCCACGCCCTGCTCGTCAAACACCGTAGCATTGAGACCCTCGCCGTCGACCGCAATCCTGCCGTCCTCGGTCCGAGAAAACCGGATGACGATCGACTCCGCCGTGCCGTACTGCGTGTAGGCACTCCGCTCCTTGTCCACCTTCAGAAAGACGACGCCCCCCAGCGCGATGGCCTCGGAATCCTTCAGCGCCACCGCGTGATCGGCGTAGAATTTCACCGGCACGTCGGAGAGTTGCAGTCGCTTCGGCGAATCGAGCTGTTGCACCACGAGCTGCCGCATGTCCACTTGAGACAGGTTCTGGAGTTCCCGAAACAGACCGGGAACCAGAAAACTCGTGAAGTAGAACGTGCAGGCCGCCACCAAAAGGCTGAGCGTCAGTGTCGGTAGAAACAGCCGATGCACGTTGATCCCGCTACTGCGACACGCCACCAGTTCGTTGTCCGCACTGAGCCGCCCGTAAGTGACCGTCGCGCTGAAGAGCGCAGCGATCGGCAGAGTCAGCGAACCCGCCATCGGCAGCACGATGAGCATCAGGCGGATCAGGTGCGACGGCGTCACCCGGTCGTGTTCGACCAGATTCATCACACCGCCCCCCAAGCCCAGCACGGCCGTGAGCCCAATCGCGGTGAGCACGAAGGTCTTGCCCATCTCCCTGAAGATGTACCACTGTAGCGTCGGCAGCATAGTCCGTCCGTGTCGCCTACCCGCGTTCGATGTGTCCGCCGGCATGCCTGAACGGCAGTCTCATCGGGATCCGAAGACGGCGCGCCACCATCCTCCGGGAACATCGCGCATCGCGGGAATCGGCAAACCGTGGGGATGTTAGGTTCTGTCCGCTGAAAAGCAACGCTCCGCATCGCACGGGGCGTTTCCGTGCAGGTCCGTCGCCGCTCGTGCCGATACAACCGCGGAGTTAGCCGTACAGCGCAAAGTGGTCAGAACCGCGCCCGTCAGGAAGCGGCCTCGCGCGCATGAGGCGTTTGCGAGGGTTCGAGGCCGCTCCTTAACAGTCGCGGTTGTGCCAGTGTGTCGACCTTGCGCTGTACCGTTAGTTGAGCGTTCAAACGACCGGCGGAGAGACGATGCCCACCAGTTTCCATCGAAAAATCGTGGATCGGAGCCGACTGATCCATCAGGTCGACCTCGCTCGGGCCTCCGGTCGCACCATCGCGCAGTGCCACGGCTGCTTCGACATCCTCCACCCGGGGCACATTCGCTATCTCGAATTCGCACGGCGACAGGGTGATTTTCTGGTCGTCTCGCTCACCGGCGATCCGAACATCGACAAGGGAGACCAGCGTCCCTACATCCCGCAGGAACTCCGCGCCGAGAGCCTCGCGGCGATCGAGTTCGTCGACGCGGTCCACGTCGACCCCAACGCCACGGCCGAAAACGTCCTGAACGATGTTCGTCCCGACGTCTACATCAAGGGGCGTGAGTATGAACGGTCCCGCGATCCACGATTCCTCCGCGAACGCGAAGTGGTGGAACGAAACGGTGGCCGCGTCATCTTCTCCAGCGGCGACGTAGTGTTCAGCTCCACGCGCCTGATCGACGCCCTCAGCGAGAACACACAGCTCGATACCCAGCGCTGCAACGTGATCGCCCATCGGCACGGCATCACCCTCGACTCGCTCGCGGACACCGTGAACCGCTTCAAAGACCTGCGCGTCCTCGTCGTCGGCGACACCGTTCTCGACCGCTATGTGTTCTGTGACCCGATCGACGTAGCTAGCGAAGCGCCGATCATGTCACTCGCCAAGTTGGACGAGCGAAGTTACGTCGGCGGAGCCGCGATCGTCGCGCGGCATGTCGCCGCCCTCGGAGCCAAGGCCTTTCTGCTCACCGCGGTCGGCAACGACGACCGTTCCGCCACCGTCGAACACGTCCTCCGTCGTGAGGGCGTTGACGCGCACCTGCTCCGATGCCGTCCGAGGCTCGTCCAGAAAACACGCTATCTCGTCGACGACAGCAAACTCCTCAAGATCGAAGACGCCCAGCATGTCCCGCTCGACTCCATCGCCGAGCGACGCGCCGCCACGGTGCTGGAAGAGCATGCCGACGATGCCGATGCGGTCATATTCTGCGACTTCGGGTTCGGCATGATCACCGGCGGGCTGCTGGCGCAAGCCATGGACACCCTGCGACAGCGCGTCCGGACGATCACCGCCGACGTCAGCGGTCCGCGTGCAAACCTGCTCAGTTTCAAGGACGCCGACCTGCTCTGCCCCACCGAACGTGAACTGCGCGCCAACCTCAACGACTTTGATCGCGGACTCTCTTTCGTTGCCCACGGATTGCTCGCGCAAACCGAGGCCAAACACCTCTTCGTCACCCTTCAGAAGAAGGGACTGGTGATGTTCGACCGGCCCACCCAGGATCGCTCGTCACCGGAATGGGCAGGCCGGTTGCTCAGCGAGCACCTGCCGACCTTTGCGGACAGGTCGGTGGATTGCCTCGGCGGGGGTGACGCATTGCTCGCCGCGGCCACTCTCAGCATGGCCGCCGGCGCAGGTTTGATGCACGCCGCCTACCTCGGAAACGCCGCCGCCGCCCTTGAGCTCTTGGAGGTGGGCAACGTACCCGTCCGGTCCGAGACGCTCCACCGTTGGATCAGTATGCGCCCGGAATTCGCCACCGCCGCACATTCATCACCGGTCGTCGAACACGCCTGATTCCCGTGTGGGCGCGCCGCCCATTTTGGGCAACCACGCGTGCGGGAGCACACAGGGTTTTGAATTGCTTCCGGTGTCGCAGAGACGATTCCCGGGGGTGGTCGCGCTCACCTCGATGCGCCCGTTCCCCGAGGCGATCAGGAACGTCTGGTCTCCCGCCGCTTCGTCCCGACGAATGTCCATCACGAAGTCACCCGCCGCGGTCAACGCCACACGGTAGGTGTACGTGGCCAAGTAAGCAGGTCCGATCGTCGCAACGCCATCACCTTCCACGCCGCAGAGCATCTCCCCGTTCGTCAGGTTGAACGCCTCGTAGGTGTCCGCCCGCCCAGCAAACACGCGGTCCCCCCGGGCTATTCGGGGGACATGGCTATTCCCCCAGTCGGAGTAGGACTCCCGGTTTCCCGGGAGCCCCTCCACAGATCCCGGCGAGCGGAACTACCGCACCGGGCTCCTACCTTGGATAGTGACGCGTAGACGCTGCTCCGGATAAGGATGGTAGATCTTCGCGTTCG
>JAJDDR010000226.1 GCA_029260255.1 Phycisphaerae bacterium | reverse complement strand
TCAAAATGTGGTCAATGACCACTTTTCGGGCTTCCTGAACCTCACTGCCTGACACCGGCAGGTATCCGTAAGTCACGGATTAGGCTTGAGTTATGTCAACTCCCCGAGTAGGATTCGAACCTACGACCTAGCGGTTAACAGCCGCTCGCTCTACCAATTGAGCTATCGGGGACCGGTTGTGCCGTGCACCCGGTCGGCTACGGAGCCGACGAGCGCAAATCTACCCGGCCCAGCCGCAAAGTCAACCGCCTCGTCGGCCGGCGGAGCACGGGAGCACTGGCGTCAGTAGAGGAGATGGGGGTCGTCGTCCCACCCCTCAAAGTCACGCCGTTCCCAACCCTTGCGAACAAGACCGAGTCCATGGACGCACGCCTCGAACTCGTTGCTGAGACGCCGGAAGACCGACCCGGGCGGATCGGCGTCCTCATTGTACATGCGTGATGCAATCGCGTAGGACTCCTTGCCCCGGCCGACGTAATCAACCAGATGATCCGGGTTGACGCCGGACTGCCTGCCTCGGAGACCCTCCGGATAGAGGCCGGACCAAAAGAGCGCGAAATCACCAATGTGGCGATACATATCCCGCTCAGCGCAAGGCCGGTCGTTGCCGTCCGCGCCGTTTAGCATGGTCAGCATCGCCGTGATCGACTCGATACGCCGGCCTCGCGCATCGCACATCTTGTAGAGCCCGTCCGTGTGAAGAAACTCGAGCAGCAGTGTGACGAGATAGTCCGCGATCTTCGGGTCGCACATCCCAACCTCGACGCACAGCGCGTCCTCCACAAGTCCCGAGAACAACTTCTTGAGTGGGTGATGTTCGTAGTTCCAACGCATCGTTGCCAAGCCGTCCCGAATGTAAACGCGGGCTGCGTCGTGCGGCGATCCGCGATCGCTCCGGCCCACACACCCTGATTCTAGGATTCCGGGTCGGTCGGAGACAACCGTATTCGGACGTTATCGGGCTCGATCATGGAGGGTGCCGGTTGTCGCGAGGCGGACGGCGCGAGGCGGATTGAGCGCTCCGGACCACGCGAAAGGCGAGGCCGGACGCGCCCGTCATGCCGATAAAGCTATTTCGATTCGTCTTTCGTGGACGCCGCGGGGCTCTTATTCGCCGCCGGCGGATTCGGCGTCGGGCGCGTGCGCTTGCCCTTGGAGCTGCTGACCGCGGCGTTTCGCTCGCTGTGCTGCTTTGCCCTCAAGAGGTGCCGCTCTCTTTGTCCGTCATCGGGGATCTTGCCGACACGATCGGTGAGTTCGACGTACAGATCCCTGATGGGTTTCATCAGCTTCTTGAGCTCCTCGTTCGCGATGCGCCGCTGATCAACCTTGCCTTGATTGATCCTCTCCTTGACCAACCGGATCTCCTCGGCGTTGGTCGCGCGAAACCCGGCAGCGCGACCCTTGATCTCCCGAAGAATGGACCGCGCGGCCTCCAGCTGATCCGGCTTGAGCTCGTAGTCCGTTGCGAATTGCGCGACGTAGATATCGAATCTCTCATCAAGTTCCGGATCGTCCTTCGGCGTAGGATGCAACGTGCCGGGTTTCTTCGGTTTCGTGGGTCTTCGCGGCTCGTTGGGCGGTTTTTGTCGTGGGGGGAAGATGTTGGCGCTCTCGGGATGACCCGCCTCCCACGCCTCGAAATTCTGCTGCATCATCGCGAACGTCCCCTTCATCTCGGCCAGGTCCCAGTCGTGCAGTTGCTTCTGGTCCTCCGTGAGAATCTGGCGCCACTCCTCGTTGGAGCGGTAAATCTCTACTTGTGCCTCGCGGATGATCTTCAACGCCGTCGGGGCGAGTTCTCGGGCTCTCTCCGGATCGGGGGGCGTCCCCTTACGCTGTTGCAGAACGAGGTCGCGCAGCAGTGGCCAGACTTCCTCACGATGCTCCTCGAGGAACTTGGCGACGCGCTTGGTCATCATCTCATCGGTGTACGCCTGCTGCTCTTCGTTGAGGTTGTAGCGCTTGCTCAGATTCGAGACCGCCATCTTCAGGATATCCGACGCGGGCCAGAACTCCTCAACCTCGTTCATCGCCTTCTGGAGGTTGTTCTCCTCCGCATCGTTGGATTGCGCGTGGGCGCGCGGGGCCAGCAAGAAGGTGGCCGAACCGAATAGCACGAGGAATGTTCCAAACCGAGGATTCACGATGTCTCTTCTCCAAAAACAACCGAGGAGCCACACCAGTGCGCTCGCACCGCCGCAGGCCGGCGCGCCGACCACACATTATATACTACGACCAACTGTCCGGGTTGCAACGGATTCGCGAACTGCCTGCGGCGCGGATCGGACTACGCCCCCCGTTTCCAGCCGAGGACGCGCCGAAGCGGCGAGAACGTCCGGTCAACCCAGTACCGCAACCGGGATCGCCACAATTGCTGCTGGAGCTGCCGCAAGAGCAGGTTCTCTGAATCAACACCCAGCCCGTAGTCGATCATGCTTCGCGCCTGGTCGAACCGACCGAGCTTCTGGAACGCCAACGTTGTCTTGACGATAGCCAGCAAATAGTCGGGTTTGAGTTCAATCGCCCGCCGGCAGTGCTCGATGCCCCCCTCGTAGTCCCGCTCGAGAAAGCAACACACTCCCAGGTTGTGGTGTGCACTGGCCACCTCGGCATCCAGCGCGATGACCCGCCGAAACTCGTCCTTGGCGAGACCGGGGCGACGAAGCCACAAGAGGCAGTTGCCCAGCAGCATGTGCGTGTCCTTGTGATCCGGTTCAAGTGCCACCGCACGCATGAGATACGCCTGGGCGTCCGAGTACCTGCCCAGCTTGAGGCATGCCGATCCGAGGTACATGTCAACTCGAGGATAGCTGGGATCCAATTCACGTGCCCGCTCGAACAGACGGATAGCGTCATCCGCGTCGTCCGACACGAGCAGTAGCTGTGCCAGGGCGAAATGGGCCTCTGCATGATCGGGCGCGAGCTCGATGACTTGGCGAAACTTCGTCTCCGCGCCCGACATGTTCCCGGTCTCAGCAAGGAGATCGCCCATCTCGTAGAGCAGATCGATGTCGCCCGGGTCCTCGCGGATCGCGGCCAGATACAGCGCCTCCGCCTCGCTCTGCTTACCCATCGCGCGATGGGCACGTGCCATCTGCCCCTTGACGCACTCATATCCCGGATCGAGCTCGAGCACGCGGCCCCAGCAGTACAGGGCACGCTCGTACTCGCCGCGGTCGGCCAGAGAGTTTCCCGTGTGGAAGAAGCAGTGCGGGCAGCCATCGTCAAGCTGCTGAGCAAGATAGAACGCCTCTTCCGCCTTGTCGTGCTGGTCAAGCTCGGCGTATGCCATGATTTGAAAGCAGTACGCCGGCTCGAAATCGGGATAGATCTCGTTCAGGCGGGTGAAAACCTTGAGCGCGGCGCTCAGCCGGCCTACGCGCGTAAGGCTGATACCCTTGGCGAGCAGCAACTCGCGGTCATCCGGCTCGCCCCGCAGCGCCTGGGTGTACGCGACGATTGCCTCGTCGTAGCTTTCGAGTTGGTCCAGCAGGAATCCACGCTGAGCAAGCCACGATGAGTTTTGGGGGTTGATTTCGAGCGCAGCCTCAATCTCCGCCAAGGCCTCAGCCCAGCGTTTGGATTCGGACAGCTGTTGTGCCCGCTCGGCTCTCTTCTCGGCATCAAACCACTCGTTCATCGCCAGGGGCGTCTCCTTCCTGTGCGAAAGAGGGTTCTCCCGCCACGCCGCGTAATTCTACACAGCTTATCGGACAGCGGCAACCGCGATGCCAGATTGCCCGAGAAGCTCGCTTTCATTGTCACATTCAACAAACGTCTTGCCAAGCCCGCCGATCGCAGGTTGACCACGGCACGTGGAATTCTAGAATCAACCCCACGCTGCAAGGAGTAAAGTGTGAAAACCGCCATCATCGGGCTGCCGCTGGCAGGGAAAACAACACTCGCAGGGGCGGTCACCGGGACCGCGCCCGACACCGTCGGATTGCCTCAGGTTCGGCACGCCGTCGTGAAGGTGCCGGACGAGCGGCTCGGCGTGCTCGACCGCATGTACGCCCCCAAGAAAGTCACCGAGGCCACCATTGAATACATCGACGTACCCGGCTTCTCGCTCGCGGACCAGAGAGGTTTGGACGATCTCAAGAAGTACCTCCCGGAGATACGCCAAGCCGAACTGCTCGTGGTCGTCGTGCGCGCGTTCCAGTCCGATTCGGTATCTGCTTATCGGAACCGCGTCGACCCCCAAGGCGACTTGGCCGAGTTTCGAGAGGAACTCGTTTATGCCGACCTCGAAACCGTGTCCAACCGAGTCGAGAAGATCGAAAAGGCGCTGAAAAAACCCACCAAGACCCACGACGCGGAAAAACGCGAGTTCGAACTGCTGACGCTCTGCAAGGACGCCCTGGAACAATCCAAGCCGCTGTCGACCATCATCACCAGCGACGACGCACGCCAAGTCGTGGCCAGCTTCGGGCTGCTGACACCGAAGCCGCTGCTTGCCGTCTTCAACGTGTCCGAGGAGCGCGCGAACGCGCCCGATCCGCCCCCGGGTGAGTTCATGGTCGGCGCTATCAACCTATGTGCTCTCACGGAGCTCGATATCGCCCAACTCGACGCCGAAGACAGGCCAGCGTTCCTCGCCGATCTCGGTGTCACCCAACCGGCCCGGGATCGGTTGATCAAAAAATGCTACGAAGCGTTGGGCCTGGTCTCCTTCCTGACCGTGGGTCCGGATGAGGTCCGGGCGTGGACCATCCCCGCCGGCGCCGATGCGGTGGAAGCGGCCGGCAAGATCCACTCGGATATCGCCCGAGGGTTCATCCGGGCCGAAACCGTGGCCTACGACGATCTCATTGAAGCCGGGGACATGAAGGCGGCGAAGGCGGCCGGCAAGATTCGGCAGGAGGGCAAAACGTACGTCGTACTGGACGGCGACGTGATCAACTTCAAGTTCAATGTTTAGGGCGTCATCGCACCGGACACACGGAGTACGCGTTATGTCCACACTGGTTGAGTTCTCGATGTCACCGATGGACAAGGGTCCGTCGCTGAGTGCGTTTGTCGCGCGGTCGGTCGACATCATCGACAGAAGTGGTCTCGACTATCGCGTCAACGCGATGGGCACGATCCTGGAGGGCGACTGGTCTGAGTGTATGGCCGTCGTGGAACAGTGCTTCGCCCGGATGAGTGAGGACTGCGATCGCATCACGTGCTCGATCAAAATCGACTACCGCAGCGAAGGCACCGCCCGTCTTGATCGAAAGGTCAAGAGCATAGAACAACGTCTCGGCCGATCGATTGAAAAGCCTTAAAGTGCTTCACAGAAATAGGTTAGCGACATGAATGCCCGCTCCGAGCAAGCGGACGGCGCTGCGGCCGCCGTTGGAAGAATCCCGAGCGGAATCGCGATCCTGACCGCGACGCATGGCGAGCAGTCGGCCGGCATGCTGGTGAGTTGGATACAGCAGGCCTCGTTCGAGCCGCTCATGGTGTCGGTTTGCGTGAAGACGGGTCGGCCGATCGAGTCGTTGATCGACGGATCGGGGTCTTTCGTGCTGAACATCGTCGGCGAAGACTCACCGGAGTTGCTCAAGCACTTCGGGAAGGGCTTCGCTCCCGGTGAGGACGCGTTCGCCGGTCTGGCGGTCGAGATGCTGGAATCGGGCGTGCGGCTCTCATCCGCGATCGCCCACATCGCGTGCGAGGTGTCCGCCAAGGTTTC
>JAJDDR010000225.1 GCA_029260255.1 Phycisphaerae bacterium | reverse complement strand
CTCGAAGCGCTGGCCGAGCGATACGATCTGCCCTGGCTGAGTCCGTTCGCAAACTACGGCACGTGGAAGCGAGCCTATCCCGATCTCGCCTGCGGGCTGAAACGCGGATTCAGCTTCTACATGCACCAGCCCGGCAAACCGTTTCGGCCGATGGTCGATCACGATACGGAGTTGATGGTCGAAGCCAACCCGGACGAGGAGCGGGGCGATACGCATTGGTTTCGCGAGGACTTCGACGCGTTCGTGGCGAATAAGGTCGTCGACCAGGGGATCTGCTATCTGGACACGTTCGAGACAAAATCGATCACACACGACGCGGGTTGGCGAATCGTCGGGCGGCGCGACGACGAAGAGATCGAGGTGACGGCGGAGTTCGCCGTTGACGCCTCGGGCGATGGCGGAGCCCTCGTCGATGCGACAGGCAACACCGTGACGTGCGACGGCATGCGTACGCAATCGCGGGCACTGTACGGGCATTTCAAAGATGTGGTCCCGTGGTCGGACATCCTGGCGGCGCGGAAGCATCGTTTCGAGGACATTCCGTTCGATCCCGACGCGTCCGCGCTGCACCACATCATCGACGGCGGCTGGATGTGGGTGTTGCGCTTCGACAACGGAGTCACCAGCGCGGGATTCTCACTCAGCCCAGCGCGCCACCCGTTGGACGCCGCCATCTCACCGCAGGAGGAATGGGATCGCCTCCTCGGAAAGTACCCGTCCATACGACGTCAGTTCGTTCGTGCCAAGCCGGTGCGGCCGTTGACCCGGACGGGGCGGTTGCAGCGTCGATTGGGCACTTCCGCGGGGGATGACTGGGCGGCGCTTCCGCATACCGCATGTTTCGTCGATCCGTTTCTGAGTGCGGGCAATGCGCACGCCTTGTACGGCATCGAACGGCTGGCGAGGATTCTTGAAAAGCACTGGGACAGTCCGGAACGTTCGGAGCAGTTGGACGCATACGCGAAAACGATGTTTCGCGAGATGCGCCGCTTGGATCGCATCGTCTCGGCGTGTATGGAATCGTTCGATCGGTTCGGCGTGATGACCAGCGTTTCAATGGCCTACTTCGCGGCCGCGATCTATAGCGAAGAGCGCATCCGGGCGAACGAGAACAGCGAGACCGACGAGTTTCTGATCGCCCACGACGAACGATTCGCCAAGATCATCGCCAAGGTGTGCAACGGGTCCAGCGGCGTCAAGCCGGGGAGTGAGGTTTCTTTTGCCAATCGTGTCCACCGCATGATCGAAGCGTACAACACCGTGGGGCTTTGTGATCCGCAGCGGCGGAACATGTATCCCTTCGCGTCGCCGACGGCGGATGCTACTCCGGAATGACGCCCGCCGTCAGAAGTGGTCTGCCGGCCAGCGACGCCCAGAACCCATAGGCGGCCGTCGCCGTCACACCGGCCATCGCGGTGATCGCGGTCCACGCATACCACTGGGAGGTATCGAACGTCAGCGGGAGTTGCAGCAGCATGGTGGTGAAGAACATCTGAACCATCAAGACGAAGACACCGCGACGCAGCAGCAGTCCGATCAGGATGGCACCGAACACGGCGCGGGCAACCAGGTCGATCGCCACGTTCGCCGTGGTCACGGGCAACGGGTACAATGCAACAACAAGACCGAAGAACACCGTGACGGCCGCCCACCGATTGCGCACGACCACCCGAAGCAACAGGAGCACCAACAGGAAGATCATCGGCAGGTAAATCGCCTCCGGTACGTTCATCAGGAACCGGGCGACGAACGGACGCGGACCTACGATCGCGCCCAATGCGCCCGACAGCGGACTCGGTGGCGGAAGCCCGAACCAGGTTGGAGCGAGGTAGTGAAGCTGATGGCACAGGGTCAGCGCGACGGCGAACGTGCATCCTAGCAGCGCATCCCGTCCGACCAGCGGGTCGCGAAACCGCCCGCCAAGCAGCCGCGTCCACGAGATGAGCGTTTCAGGCCAGGTGCGGCGTACGAACGGTTCCACCGCAACGTACAGACACCACGGGAAACACGCGGACCACAACGCCATTGCGACACCCGTGTCGATCAATTCCCACTCGCGCCGGAACGTCCCGCCGTGGTGCACGACAAGCAACCACGTCAGCCCTTGGACCACGAACAGGAACACCGCCAACCGCCACGCGCCGCGTCGATCGCCGCGCCCAAGACGCAGGTTGCGCCGCGCCAGAATGACGCTGCCGACCAGTACAATGAGTTGCAGCGCGAACGTCGTTGCGGCCGCTACGTCGATCCCCGCCGTCACCCGCTCACGAGTCGAACGCGTGTTCTCGCTCCACGGTCCGACTTCATGAAAGTAGACGCACTGCCCGTGAGCGGCCGCGACCTGCACTTGCAGTGCAAGCTCGGGCTGATCGGGATAGACGCCCTGCCACGCACGCAGTGAGTGGTAATGCACGGGTGGAGAGAACTCCGGCTCGATGGGCTCGAACGCGGAGAGATCGAGACCCGCGACCGCGAACACGGTCGAATAATCCACGGCGAGTTCCTCGTCGGGATTGGGCCTCTTGCGGTCCGTGACGACACGCAGATCGAGCAGTCGGCCACTCGAATCGAGATTTACGTTGACCATCCCGGGTAGCAGCGGCGGCGGATCGTCAGGAGAAACCGCACCGTCGGCGTTGATCGGTCGCATGAGGTCCGGGCTCTGTCTGTACACGAACGCGGCAACCGCCGGCTGACCGGCCTTCAGAGCGTCCCAGCGGTCCGCGGACGTGTCGGTCTGCTCGATGAACTGGAGGTATCGGTTGTCGAGACCGAGCCAGCGCGCGCTGTCCGCGGGGGTCTCACCGTAGCCGAGTTCCGCCAGTATCTGCCGGGCGCGGTCTTCGAGAACGACGGGCGGCTTGTCGAGCGGCACCTTGTGAACCAAGGAGACCTCCCGACTCAACATGGTGGCCAGGACGAGTCCGGCGAGGACGCCCGCAAGGCACACGACACCCATCGCCGGTTTCATGGTGCCCGATCCCCCGGCCGCCGCGACCATCTCGGGCGATGGCGTCTCACCCGCAGCCAATGCGGCCGCGAGCGGGTCCCCGCCCGGCAGCATCGCTGCGATCGCGAGCGCGGATTGTGGCCTGCGGTCGGGGTCCTTCTCCAGGCAGCGCAGGATGACACGTTCGACCACGGGATCGAAGTCGTCGAGGATCTCGGATGGCCGCGTCGGCGTTGCGCTCTGATGCATCTCGCTGATCTGGGCGACGGTGTCCGCCTTGAACACCCGACGGCCCGTGAAGGTCTCGTAGAGCACGAGCCCCAGCGCGTAGATGTCGCTGCGAACGCTGACTTCCTTTCCCGCGATCTGCTCGGGCGACATGTAGGCGGGCGTGCCGGCGCGGATTTCCCGGCCCACGATTTCCTCCGCCAGCCCGGCGAGCCCGAAGTCCGTGATGCGCACCTGGCCGCGACCGTCGATCATGATGTTCGCGGGCTTGAGGTCTCGATGGAGGACGCCCTTGTCGTGGGCGGCCGCCAGCCCGGCGCAGAGTTGCCTTACGATATCGAGCGCCTTGTCCTTGGGCAGTCGGCCGATCCGCCGAAGCAGTGACGCGAGGTCCTCGCCGTCAATGAACTCCATGGAGAGGAAGTGCTGCCCGTCGATTTCCAGAATGTCATGGACGCGGCAGGCGTTGGGATGCGTAATCTGCCGGGCGACGCGCACTTCGTTGTAGAACCGCGCCAGCATCGCGTCGGTACACATCTCCCCCGGCAGGAACTTGAGTGCCACCGGCTGGCCCAGCTTGAGGTCGTCGGCGCGATAGACCTCACCCATGCCGCCCTTGCCGAGCAAGCCGAACACGCGATAGCGTCCGGCGAGAACGGTTCCGGGCAGAAACCTGCCTGAAAGCGTGCCCGGTGCCGACGATACCGCGTTGTTTGAGTCCGCAGTGGCAACGACCTCCGGGGCGCCCGCGGTGACCGTCAGATCGGACGCATCCTCCTCCATCGCCGTTCCGCATGCGGGGCAGAAGCGGCTGGAATCGGGCACGTCATCAGAACAGGACGGGCACTTGCGCATCGTAATGGGTGCATCCCGATCCGGGTGGCGGCACCGTGCGCCGAGCGTATGCGTCGCGACCTGTCATTCCGAGCGAAGCGAGGAATCTGGCCGAAATCTCCTTCCAGCTAGATTCCTCAGTCGCTTCGCGCCGTCGGAATGACAACGATGGGGGACACCGTCCGAAGCACGCCGCACATCGGATCACTGTGTCGGAAAGCTGAAGCCGTTGCGATCGCGGATTCGCACCGGGTCCAACCACTCGCCCGCTGCCTGGACCATCGCGCCACGACCGATCTGCGATACGAGGCGGCGGTGTTCGGCTTCGTAAACGTCTTCCCGCAGCGGCTCGGTCTCGACCCACTCGACCACGACGACGCTGGCTGAGTCTTTGACCGGGATACGCGCTATCTTCGACGCCGCACCGCTCTTGCCCAGCTCAAAGCACCGCTCGATGAAGCTTCCATCGACCGTTCCCACCCCACTTACATAAACCATGTTGGCGGTGTTGCTGGAAACGCCGACCGAACCCTGCCGTCGCCGTGCCAGGGGTGCCGGTGAGTAGTATCCGCTCGGCGCCTGGACCAGTGCGGTCAACTCGTCGTCGCCGTCGAACGCGGCCTTTAGCCCGGCGTCGCCGACAAGGTTAGCGAGCCGCTCTGCCAACCGCTCAGCTTCGACAAACGCGCGCTTGAGCCGCAGATCGGCGGTCACCTGATCGCGAACCTCGCTCATCGACTCCGCGGGTCCGGAAGGCTTCACGTCGATGACACGGAAAACGTGCTGTGTCCCGTCAAACGTGCGAACCTGCTGCGGGAAAGTCTGTCCGCGGGCCAAGTACTCCGCCGTGGCCGCGCCGGGTTGCGTGGGTATCGGCTCGATCCCCTGCGTGCGAAACACCACATCGCGAAACGCTGAACCGGCTCCGGTCGTTCCCCTGCTCGGGGAACTCGCCCGGGCGAGCATCGGCACGACCTTGCCCATGTTGGTCCTGTTGAAGAAATCCGACGTGTGGATCGTCACGGCGTTGCCGTACTTCAGCCCGGCGGGAATGCGATCCAGGATGCCCGCATAGTGATCCGGAGCGACCACGTCGGCGGGACCGATCTTGTAGCTGTCGTCGCCTTTCGGCGCGTCATACCAAGGCTCGGAAAGCTGCCGCAGCAACCATCCGGAGATGTCGTCGATTTCCTTGGTCGCGAACTCTCGCCGCACCGCTCTGATTGCGGCTTCCCGCGCGTCCGCGAACGTCTCGAAGTAAGGCGACTCCGGCTCCTCGGGTTCCGCGGCCGGGTCCACCGGACCCTCCGGTTGATCGGCGTCATCCGCGTCGTCGGTGACCGGTTCGGGCGGTTTCCTGAACTGCGCCGACTCGCGGTTTTTTCGCCAGTATTCCTTCGCACGCGATTCCAGCGTCCGTTCGAGAACGCGCACGTTGGCCGCGACCTCCTCAATATCGATCCTGAAGTACTGCACCTTCACCTGTGCGGTCTGCACATAGCCGAAGTTCAGCCCCCCGCCGGGCTCGCGGTCGCGGTATTCGTTGAACTGCGCCTCCAACTCGGCGTCGGAAAAATCGGTGTCAGCGGTGTCCAGAGACGAAGCTCGCAATGCCACCAGGTTGATCTTGACCTTCTCCAACTCGTTGCGCGCGGCCAGCCTGACCTCGGCCTCGCTGCGCGTGCCGGTCGATAGTGTCATGTTCGCGACCTGGAAAATGGCCAGGAACTGCGCGGCGGCATCGTAGAACGACTCGACTTTGACATCGTTCCGCTTGGCGAGCTGCAGGATGACGTCTTCGGTTCGACCCAGTTGGGGCGATGCGAGGAACTGCTGCGCTTCGACCCGACGGACCTTGATCCCGTACCGCTCCGCTTCACGGGCCAGCAGGATCCACTCGGTGACACCCAGTGGCTCGCGTTGGCCGCGTCCGAAAAGGGGCATCTTCCAGTTCACGCCGATCGTGTCCAGCAGGTTGGTCTGGCTGTTTGCGATCCGCTGATCCAGCTCCACGATGTCGCCGTACGCCGTGTTGGCGAACACGCGGTCCGACGTGCTGGCGGCCAGCATGCTCTCGAGCGCCGATCCCCCGAGCCAAACGACAAGAAGCAACGCCATAAACACGGCCAGCAGCTTCTTGGTGTGTTTCCTGAAGAATTTTATCATCCAGGCGTAACTCCTTTTTTGGGCACAACTTATGAAAAACCCGAAGGTTGCCCCTACTATAGCCTCATCCGCGAATAATACAACTTCCGCGGGGCGTCGGACCTAATATCTCTTGTCGTCGAAGTTTGACAGATGATTTGCGCTTTGCTACTTGCCCGTCCTGACGCCCGTCGGGCCGGACTGCGGACATGCGGATCGAGTATTCCGATCGTCCAGCCGATAACGGCTAACAGCGAGGTACGGGTGACGTCGAGCGACGTGGGTTTTCGCACAGGGAAGAACGGTGGCCAAGAAACCGCAAGCTAATGGTAAATCACTAGTTATCGTCGAATCGCCGGCGAAGGCGAAGACGATCAACAAGTACCTGGGGCGAGATTTCATCGTCAAGGCATCGATGGGGCACGTTCGTGACTTGCCCAACCGCGAACTCGGTATCGACATCGATAACCGGTTCGCCCAAACGTACGAGATCGTTCAGACCCGCAAGAAAACGCTCGACGTCCTCCTCAAAGCCGCTCGGGACACTGACTGCGTCTATCTCGCCACCGACCTTGACCGCGAAGGGGAGGCCATCGCATGGCATCTGGCCGAGGCGATGCAACTCGACCCCGCCCGTACCAAGCGCGTCGTTTTCAACGAGATTACGAAGTCGGCGATTCAGGCCGCCTTCAGTGAGCCTCGCGATATCAATATGGACAAGGTCTACGCCCAGCAGGCAAGGCGCGTACTCGACCGAATCGTCGGATATCAACTGAGCCCTCTCCTGTGGCGGAAAATCGCCAAGGGGCTCTCGGCCGGCCGGGTGCAATCCGTGGCGGTGCGGCTGATTGTCGAACGCGAGTGGGCCATCGGCGCATTCATCCCGGTTGAATCCTGGCGTATTCAGGCGGTGTTTACGCCGGACCTCGCGTCGCGCGATTCCCTCGCCGTCCAATGGTCCGAGTACCTGTCAGGCGGCGCGGATGTCGACGAAGGCAGAACCATCAAGGAGCGTAACGCCTGGCTGAGCGAGCACGGGTGTGTTTCCGCGGAGCTCTTCAGTGTGGCCGGCAAACCGTTCAAGCCGGCCGAGCACACCGAAGCGCTTCGCGTTGCCGAGCAGCTCGGTTTCGTTTGCGAGCAGATCGACCGTCGCGACTGGAAGGAATACAAGCGGCACGGGATTCATACCGTTGACCTGAACGGCAAACTCGTGGTCAACGGCGAGCCTCGCTTTTCGGTCTCGGACATTCAGACGAAGCGCACGTCGACCAAACCGCCTCCCCCGTTCACCACCGCGACGCTGCAGCAGTCCGCATCAACCTATCTTGGTTTCTCCGCCTCGCGCACGATGCGCACCGCGCAAGCGCTGTACGAAGGAGTGGATATCGGCGGCGACGACGGTTCCGTCGGGCTCATCTCGTACATGCGAACCGACTCGACCCACCTGAGCATGGATTCCGTCAACGCGGCGCGAACATTGATCGGCGACGAGTTCGGCGAGAAGTACCTGCCCGCCAAGCCAGTCGCCTACCGCGCCAAGAAGAAACACGCTCAGGAGGCGCACGAGGCGATTCGGCCCTCGGAAGTCGCGCTCGCACCGGAGCGGCTCAAGGGGCATCTGTCGAACGATCAGTGGCGTCTGTACGACTTGATCTGGCGGCGCATGGTCGCCTGTCAGATGTCGCCCGCGCAGTGGGACGGCACGACCTTGATGATCGCCGTCCAGACGTCGTTGGGTGAGATGCTCTTCAAAGCGACCGGGCGACGCCTCGTGTTTGACGGTTTCCAGCGCGTGGCAAGCCAGAAGCGCTCGGCCGATCTCATTCTTCCGGAGCTCGAGGTCGGCATGCCGGTAGCCCCGCTGGACGTCGACCCTCAGCAGCAGTTCACATCGCCGCCGCCGCGATACAGCGAGGCTTCGCTGGTCAAAGCCATGGAGGCGGAGGGCATCGGCAGGCCGAGCACGTACGCGGCCATCATTCAGACGATCCAGGATCGCGGGTACGTCGAGCAGTTGGACCGCAGGTTCTTCGCCACGGACAAGGGTCAGATCGTCACCGAGAAGCTCATCAAACATTTCCCGGACATCATGAACGTCAAGTTCACGTCCCACATGGAGGACGAACTCGACAAGATCGAAGACGCGCACCTCGACTGGGTGACCGTCATGCGGGAGTTCTACGAGCCGTTCAAGACCTCGCTGGAAAAGGCAAGTGCCGAAATGACGCCCGCCCGGGCGGAGCCGAGCGAGCACAAGTGCCCCCTTTGCAGCAAGGAGATGGTGTATCGCTGGGCGCGCACGGGGCGGTTCCTTTCATGTACGGGCTATCCCGACTGCAAGGGTGCCTCCAACATTGATCGGGACGGCAAGCCGGTCGAAGTCGCCGAAGTGGAAACGAAGTGCGAGGCGTGCGGCAAGAACATGATCCTCCGCCAGTCCCGCCACGGGTTCTTCCTGGGATGCAGCGGGTACCCCGAGTGTCAGACCATTGTCCCTTGCAGCGAGAACGGTGAGCCGCTCAAACTCGTGACCGAGAAGGAGCTCGAGTGCCCGTGCGATACCTGTGAAGACGGCACCATGGAGGTCAAACGCGCCGGATTCCGCGTCTTCCTGGGCTGCAACAAGTACCCCAAGTGCAAGAACACCGCGAAGCTCCCGGACGGCGTGCGCGTCGAGCGCAAGGTGATACCGGTCGAGCAGGCGGGCTTCGGCTGTGACAAGTGCGGGCGGGCGATGCTCCTGCGGTCCGGTCGGCGTGGCAAGTTCGTCGCTTGCAGCGGGTTCCCAAAGTGCCGAAACACCAAACCGATCGAGAAGCTCGACGAGCTCAAGAAGCTCGCGGCCGAGGGCAAGCTGCCCATCTCAGTCACCGACGATGACGCATCGGGTACGGAGAAGTCAGACGGCACCAAGAAGGCCGCTCGAAGCCCGATCAAGAAAACGGCATCGGGCAAGGTCGACATCGAGGCGCTCGGCCCGCCCCCGCCGGGGTTCGCCTGGACGCGCACCGGGCGCCCCGTGGTCGAGAAACTGCCCGAAGATACGCTGCATTGTCCCGAGTGTAACGGCGACATGGTCATGCGCCGTGGTCGGTTCGGACCGTTCTTCAGTTGCAGCAGCTTCCCGAAATGCAAGTGCTCGATCAATCTCCGCGGCGAAGCCAAGAAACAAGCGGAGATCGAAATGCCCGCACCGGCGCGCCCCAAGCCGATTCCCACGGAGGTCGCGTGCGAGGAGTGCGGCGAGAAGATGCTCATCCGCCACGGCCGCAGCGGGCAGTTCCTCGGCTGCAGCAACTACCCCAAGTGCAAAGCCACCACCCCGCTCCCCGACGAGCTCAAAGAACTCGCCGCCACCGCGGAGAAAATCTGACCCCCTCCGCAGGATCATACTTTCAGAGCCCAAAACGCAAGCGCCGGGTTTTTGCAGGTAGACCCGTCGCTCGCGCTCCGGGCTCTGTTGGGCACCCCGAACGCAAACGGCGCCTATGCGCCTCCGGAGTCAGCTCACCGGCTTGCCGTGCTCGAAGGCAATCTTGCACTTGCCGCACTTGCCGTCGGAGACGCGGGCGACGGCGCAATCCTCACAATGCGCGGCGTCCTTGACTGCGGCCTTGACCGTCTCGAGTGCCTTCTTCGCGGCCGCTTGGAATCCAACGGTGGAGTACGCGTGGTCCGCGACGAAGCTCGTCTTGCAGTGCTTACAGGTGCTCTGTGCCTTTGCGGCGGTCTTGCAGCCTTCGCATTTCATCGCGCTGAGATCAACCTTGTCTCCGCGAGCCAACACATACGCCGTCGGCGAGCGGAAAACACGCCCGTTCGCCACGAACACCTTGCAATGCTTGCAGGCCCCCGCCTTGGCCGTCGCGGCCGACTTGCATCCCGGGCAGGACGATTCCTTGAGCTCGTCGATTGCCTTCGCGTCGCCGGCCAGCTCGTCATACAGCTTCCGGCTGGCGAGATTGATCCCGTAAATCTTGCCGCTGCCGCAATGGTCGCAGAAGCCCTGCCCCGTCGCCTTGATCGGCGCACACCCCTTGCAATCAGACGCCTGGGCTGCGCTCGTCCACGCGGCCATCGCGGCCGCGCATACTGCCAACATCATCGTTCGTCGCATCGTGTGATTCTCCTCAACAGAAAGTGGTTTGCATATCATCCAT
>JAJDDR010000224.1 GCA_029260255.1 Phycisphaerae bacterium | reverse complement strand
TACGTGGAATTCCGGAATGTCACCCCCGACGAGTCCGACCCGCGCAACTCCCTCGATACGCAGGAACCGGGGTTTGATCTCGTATCGGGCTGTCTCCCACAGGTCCGTCATGCTCCGCGTGACGCTGGTCAGGCTGACTCCGATCATGGGAAATGCTGAGAACGTCAAACGATGCACCGCGGTCGTCGCGCTGGCAGGCAGCGTGCTGCGGATTTGTGACAATCGACCCAGAACGTAGAGCTCCGCCTGGACCATGTCCGTTCGCCAGGTAAAGAACACGTTGATCTCGGCCGCTCCGCGCCCCGTGGCGGAACGAATGTTGACGGCGCCGGGAATATTCTTCATCGATTCCTCGATGGGTCGCGTGATCGTCGCCATCATCTCGTCGGCCGGCATGACACCGCTGTCCACAAGGATGACAACGCGCGGAAAGTCGGTCTGCGGGAAGACCGAGGAGGGCATGCGATACGCGGCATAGGCGCCGCCAAGACACATTGCCAATGTTATGAAGAGAATGCCCTTGCGATGGCGGACGTAGAAACCGTCCTCATACAAGAGATCCGCCGCACCCACTGATGGGTTGTGCTCGCAAGACTCATTCGCAGATGGGTTGTTCGCGGTCATCGTCGTGTTGGTCTTAGAACAAGAAGGCTGCGAGCGCTTCCCGCGCGAACTGTCGAACGAACATGACCAAGTCGGTTGGCAACGAAGGACTTGGGGCGAGCGCGCATCCAGTCATTAGCATCGGGCATCCCAAGGCCAGAAAAATGCGAACGATACGCCCATGAATACAATTGGCCATTACGGTTGCTCCGCGTGCGTCTCGTCACCCGATTCCGATGGTAGTCGTCCGCCCGTAGCGCGACGCAGCTCTGCCATGGCAATCGCGAAATCTCGATTCGCGCCGATGTACGCCTCCTTCTGAGCGGCCAGCGTTTTCTGAGCGTCAAGCAAGGCGAGGATGTCCAGCGTTCCGGCCCGATACGCGTGCTCTGCCGACTCCACGCTGCGACGAGCGTGCGGGAGGGCTTCGTCCTCGAAGAATCTGACCAGTTGCGATGCGCTGGTGGCGACGTTTTGAGCTTGTCGAATGTCGCGCGCAACCTCGTCAAGGATCGCCTCGTATGCCTTTCGAGCCTTCACCGCCAGAAACCGGGCCTTGGCGATCTGGGCTTGGTTTTGGTCCCAAATCGGAAGCGTGATTTCAAGTGATGGTCCGATGAGTGAATCGATGACCTGTCGTCGGTCCTGCTTCCTCTCACCGCGCGATTGAATACTCGGTGCCGTGAGGCGTCCGTTCGCTACGGAGGCGCGGGCGGCGTCTGCCAAGACGTTGCGACCCGGCGCAGACTGTCGCTCCGGGCGTTCCCCCTCGACGCCAATCGTGATGTTGGGGAAGATTCTAAAGTACTGCCGTTTGATCTCATTCTCCGCAGCTTGCACTTTCATGGATGCGGCGCGGGCGTCCAGTCGTTCCGTCATGGCGAAGACCAGTAGCGACTCAGCATCGCTAAATAGGAACGTGTCTTTCGGCAGAGAGTCGTCGAGCGTCCACGGTTCGCTCCATCTGGCAAGGCCGATCGTATGTGCAAGGGTCGCTCGGGCGATCTCGGTCTCGCGGCGAAGCCCCATCGTCCGCGCTCTACCACTCAGCACGCTGGCTTGTGCCAGATTGACATCCACTTTCCCGGCCTCGCCAGCTTCAAAGCGATCCTCGGCCAGCTTCAGCGACTTCTTCGCAAGCTCCGACGTTTCGCGTGCATTCGCCTCCAATTGCTTCAACGCGATTACGCCGTAACAGTCGCGTTTGGCATCCGAGGCAAGATTGCCGGCCGTATGGACGATTCTGAGGATCGTCTGCTCCAGGGCGGCCTCTGCGATTCTCTTGCGTACAGGAATCAGCCAGAGATCGGCAATCTGCTGAGCGAAAGTCAGTGTGAGGTTGGATCGCCCGCCGGCCTCTGGAAGGCGCGTGCTCAGTCCGATCGAGGGGTTCGACAGCAATCCAGACTGAACCACGTCCGCACGAGAGACGCCGATTTCTTGGAACAGCGACTGAAACTGAGGATTGTTCAGCAACGCCACTTGGACCGCCTCGTCCGTGGTCAATCCGTCGGCCAGTAACGCCGCGATCGCATCTTCAGCGGCCGAGGAGGTCTCGGGATTGTACGCCCGATCAACACCGGTCCGCATGGCGACCATCCGTTCTGCACGGTCGAAGTCGGGCCGAGGATCAACGGTCACGCAGCCAGCGATCTGTATCAAACAGATGACTGGCAGCCCTAACAGAACTACCTGACGCTGCGACATCTCGACACACCATAGCCGGAAGCCAATGCAAGGTAGTTGCACCGCCACCTGGCCTTTCGATTCCGAAAGCAGAAAGACAAGTAACGACGTGCGCCGCGCAGCACCTCCGATTTCTCGAGGAGATGACTTGCCGGCGCCGCAGGAACCTAGAAGCCGTAGGTGATGCGGATTCCGGCTCCAAAATCGGGCGTCGCGTCCTTGCCATCGAGGCCAACAAACACACCGGGGCCGAGAGTCAGATTATCGTTGATCTGAAACTGAGCCCCGAGCTCGAGCAGATTCATGTCCGATTCACCGTCCATTTCGCTCGTCTCATATACGTAGTTGACGGTCAACGACGCGTTCTCATCGAATCGCCACAGATAGGCGAGGCGCCCACCCCACTGGACGTCGCGGCGGTCTTCGATATGGCTGCCGTTGGCGGACTTGACCCAACCATTGAGGAAGAACGTCCCCGGCCCGAAGTCCTTCGCCACGACACCGGTGAACGTCGCGTCGATGCCGTCGGAGTGATACCCGGTGGGAGCACGGATCGTGAAGAGTGTGGCGATGGTCGGCATGTTGCCCTGCTCCGCAACCCACCGCTGCTGCCACTCAATCTCCAAGTCGCCGTTGCCATCAATCCCGGCATTGCCCACCTCGAGCGGGACGGTCAGCGCCAGTTTCATGTTCTTGAGGAAATCGCTGCCCTCCCCCGTGTACTTGATTTGGGTATCCCAAGTATACGTATCCGAATCATCGGACGACGTACTCCAACCGAAGTCCAGCTGAAGTTCCAGCGCCCCCGGATCGCCCGGCTGACCGTCTTCTAGTGACGTGAAGGAGTCCATCGACTGCCGTTCCGCGACGGCGTCCGCGCCTTCGGAGCCGGATTGCTGCATCAGCGAGTTCGAACGCAGTGATGCAAGATCGGCGCCGGACGCGTTCACGAGTGAAAATGAAGACGGACGAGCCGCATTTGAGTCGACGGCCGGAGTCTTCGACGTTCGTTCCTGCGCCACAGAACGCCCTTCACCCACGAAAAACGCTGCCACAACGACCGCAACGATCCGGACCAACACAGTTCTTTGCATATCAACTACCTTTCGACTTCGTACGACACGTATACGCCACCCGGCCGCGCCGCTGGGTGACCTCGGCGTATGATACACATCGGAAGAATCCGGGCGATCACGGCAACATGACAATTCTGTAATGTTCGCATCCCCGTATCGGTGTGGGTGCTAGCCGGTGCCGAGATCATGTTAATTGCGAAACGCCTTCAGTCCGCGCATGACTTTGACAATGTTGCTCTGGCGCTTTGCGTAGAACGCGCCCCGATCCGGGAGCGGCGTATCGTCTACCGTCGTCACCGTCTGCTGGAACATGGCGAAGGCCGAAGTCGGGAACGTCGCCTTGAAGTCATCGTCGACGTAGGCAACGTGATTCCAGGCGCTAATGACGGTGAACTCGCGCCGGTCAGGCCCGAAGAGATCGTTGCCCAGGGAATAGTCCTGCGGAGGGTTCGACACGCCCATCAGCGGCATGATCGTGGCGGGAATATCGAGATGGCTTGTCATCTGCGAAATGACGCACGCCCGCTTGCCGGGAACCCACAGCACGAGCGGCACCAACGTTTGCTCCTCGGTGAACTCGGAGTTATGCCCCCATCGCCCTTTCTCCATGAATTCCTCGCCATGGTCGCCCGTAATGAGAACGATGGTCGAGTCGAGCAAATCGTTCGCCCTGAGGTATTCCAGGATCCGGCCGATCGAAATGTCCAACTGGCGGCACGAATTGATGTAACGGTTCTTAATCAAGCCGATGTCGCGCTCCAGGTTCATGGAGACGTAGTTGAGTTCATCCGCATAGGGGCGCCGGATGATCGCGTTCATCGAGAACGAGTAATTCGCATGCGGAGATTCAAAGAACAAGAAGGTCATAAACGGCTTCGACGCGTCACGCTGATCGATGAATCGAAGAATCGCGTCTATGTGACGCTGGTCCTGCCGCCATGCGGGTTTCATCCCGCCTTCGTGGAGCTGGTCGGACGGAATCCGGGAAAACAGTGTCTTGTCGAATTCCGGGTAGCTGAACATGGCGCTGGTATACAAGCCCATCTGGTAATCCAAGTCGAGCATCGTGTCCACGAGTACCGGGCCACGGCGCTCGGCGAGGAACGGAAACCAGTACGGGCCGTAGAGGCCGTAGAACATCGAGAACATGCCCATGCGCGTGCCGTTGCCACCGCTGTAGTGACGCTCGAATCTGCTGGACTGTTCCGACAGCTCCCATGCGTTGGGCATGATTTCCGCATCGAGCATGTCCGCGCGTAGAGACTCCGACACCAGCCAGACGATGTTGGGTGGCTTGACGTTCGCGTCGCGCCGAATGTCGTTCAGCGGATACCGGAGACCGAACGCATCTTTCCCGACGGCCATCGTCGGCGTTCGTGGCACTTCATACCCGAGAGACCTCGCGATTCCCTTAAACGTCGTGGGGACAAAGAAGGGAAAGGCATTGGCGACGGCCATCGTCGGCCCAAATCTTCGAAACGAATTGACGCCGTAGCCAAGCTGTGCGTACAGCCCCGCGGTCAACAGGATGCACACGCCGATGATGATCGACCTGCGACGGTAAAATCGAGCGAGCGTGTTGCGGATGAAGCCTACCTTCCACAAGACCACAAACAACCCGGCTTGACCGATGAGGAAACCGATTCCAGCGAGCGCCGCGAAAAGCGTGGTTCCCGAACCGCCACCCATGGAGTCAATGCCGCCACGGGTGAAAACAAGATTCCAAACGAATCCGTTAAGGTGAAAGCCAAAGATATCAAAGATCATCTTGTCCGCAAAGACCGTGTACTGCACCAGCGTGCAGCCCACAATCGCCATTGCGTAGACGATGCGACGAATCACGACTTCGCGCAGGCCCAGCCTCCGCCGCAAGAGACGGATGTGCAGGACGCGATGAAGGGAAGATACCAAAATGAGAACGGGGCTGAGATAGAGAAGCGTATAGGCAACCTGGACCGCGCCCGAATACGCGGCCAACAAGACGCCGGAATATTCAATGTTCTTTAGGAACCCCCGTGTGTTCAGAAGGAGCATCACATACGTGACGAGGAAGTAACCCGAAAGAAGTTCGGTTGGGCGAGGTATCGCTCGCGCGACCGTCCCGGAGCGCGGGGGACAACCGGCAACGACCGACCGATCCGGCGTAGCACCCCCCATGGCTGAAAAGGCCACCTGCTGCCCCTCGTCGGTTCCCGTGCATTGCGCCTGTGGCATGCTCATGCTCCTCCTCGGCGCTCAACGCCGAACCCATTTCTTCGGAAGACGACCCTTGACTTGAATTGACATCTCACTGTCGGAAACCGAAAGGGCAATGCCGGGTAGCCACTGCCCGCTCGCGTCATCTCCGAGGTAACGTAGATACAATCGGCCCTTGCTGACCTTCCATCCCCAGAGGTCTTCTTCCGGATTCCCGGGTTTCGACTCAAGTTCGATAACGTGCGTAAGCGTCCCGTCAGCTCGGATGGCGAGGTGCTCTCGCGCCACCGGAAGCTCGCGTCGATGAAGCATCGCATCGCTGGGATCAACGGCGGGCCAGTCGCCCACGAGGGCGCGCGCCAAGGTCGCGTCATCGACGTCGCGACCACGCCCGAAGAAAATCACCCCGCCCACAACGAAGAGCCCGACCACCGCGAAACCCCGCCGGGCATTCAACCGGTTCGACCTCCCGAGTGGTTGGGGCTTCTCGCTCAGGGTTACTCCCATGGGCTTGGTAGGGCAGAGCCACGCGTGTCTGCGCCCGCGATGGCGCTTCGCAGCGCGCAGACCGTACCGCGCACACTAACAATCACGAGCACGATCACATCCTGCCATAGCGTGGCTCCGCCTCCCGGAACAAGAGTATCGCATCGATCGACGCAACGACGAGACGGCTCACGCCGGCGCGCCTCGAAAAAACAGGAAAAACGCGGCAAGGCCCAAGACAACTGTCCACAGAAAACTCATTTTCGATTCCTTTCTGCTTGTAGGTTCACGACATCATTCTTGAATCGCCACGGTTGACTACCTCGCTGTGAGCGTACCCATCGAATGTAACGCGCCCATTGCGCCAACATGACAATCCTGTCATGTTCGCGCACCGGCAGGTACGCCGCGACAAACGTCGGTGCGTCGCGAATTGCGGCGGGCGTCGGGCACAGCTACAATCTCTCCGGACGAAAGCGGTGGACGCCATCCGGAGCGGCCCGAACAACGAGAGTCGACGGCATGCGTGTACTGGTTATCGAAGACGAACCCGGCGTTGCGGGTTTCCTGAGCAAAGGCCTTCGTGAAGCTTCGTACGCCGTGGACTTGGCGGACAACGGGGTTGACGGCCTCCACAAGGCCGTCACCGAGACATACGATGCCGTCGTGCTCGACTTGATGCTCCCCGGCATGGATGGGTTCTCGATCCTGCGCGAGGTTCGATCGCGCGAAATCCGCACGCCGGTGATCTGCCTGACGGCGCGAGACGCTGTCGATGACCGAATCAAGGGCCTTGATCTTGGCGCTGACGACTACCTCGCCAAGCCGTTCAGCTTTTCCGAGTTGCTGGCGCGCATTCGCGCGCTGCTGCGTCGTGGTCAGGCTCTTCGCGCGAACCCGATCACTGTGGCCGATCTCAAGGTGGATGCTGTGGCGCGAAGCGTACATCGCGGCGACCGACGAATCGACTTGTCACCCACCGAGTATGCGCTCCTGGAATACCTTGTCCGCAACACGGGTCAGGTCCTGCCGCGCACGATGATCCTCGAGCATGTCTGGGACATGAATCACGATCCGATGACGAATGTCATCGACGTTCACATCAATCGCCTGCGGAAGAAGGTAGACGACGGATTCGACCCTCCGCTCATCCATACGATTCGGGGTGCCGGGTATGTCCTCAGACACGATGCAACCACGTAAGCTGTTCAGGACGATTAGCTCGCGCCTGACGGTGTGGGGTGCGGCCATCGTGCTCGCCGTTTGCGCGCTTCTTTCCGTGGCGCTCTATGCCGGACTCTCTGCTTCGTTGCACGGTCAGATTGACTCCTTTCTGCAAGGCGAGGTGCGGGAATTCATGGTGACGGTGGACGCCCATCGCGGCAACGACGCCGATCTCCAACGGGCCATCCGTCTTGAATTGGGCAGCCGCTCGCAACACGATCTAGCATTCCGTCTGTTCGACGAGCAGGGGTTGCTGCTTGTCACAAGCGAGTCCGATGACTTGATCGCGGCGCTCTGGACGCCCCCGGACGGGTGGAATCACAACGCACCGTACTCGGCGTTTCAAACAGTGAGACCTGCTGGAACAGGAGCCCATCGAACATGCAGCCTGCGCGTGACGGCCGACGATGGGAGAACTTGTACGGCGCAGGCAAGCTACGCGCTCGATCGCATGGATGCGTCGCTTGTCATGTTCCGTCGCGTTTGTGCGATCGGCCTCGGATTGGCCGCTGTCCTGTCGCTACTGAGCGGGCGCGTACTTGCCAGAAGAAGTTTGCGTCCCGTGCAGGCCCTGACGGAGACAGCAGATCGGATAGGAGCAAGGAGCCTTTCGGATCGAATTCCGCTGACAGGAACGGGTGACGAACTCGATCGCCTCGCCTCGACGCTGAACAATATGTTGGAACGAATCGAACATCACATCACGCAGGTGCGGCAATTCACTGCCGACGCCTCGCACGAGCTTCGGTCGCCACTGGCAGCGCTTCGCGGTAACGCCGAAGTGGCACTCAGCAGGCCGCGAACGACGGATGAGCTTCGGCAGGTGCTGGAAGAGAGCATCGAACACTACGATCGACTTTCACAGATTGCCGAGGATCTCTTGCTGCTGGCTCGTGTCGATGCCGGACATGAGGTCGCGCGCAGGGAATTGGTTCGGCTTGACGACGCAGTGGCAAGTGTCGTCGATCTATACACACCATTGGCGCAGGATCGAAGCATTGACCTTGTCTTGGAAGATCACGAGGAAACCTCGCTTCAAGGAGACGGGGCCCGCCTTCGACAACTTGTCGGCAATCTGCTCGACAACGCCATCAAGTTCTCCAATGCGAGCGGGCGGATTGGTGTTTCGGTCACAAACGGAGACGGGGTCGCCAGGGTGACGATTGCAGACACCGGCGAAGGCATCGCCGCCGAACACCTTCCGCATGTGTTCGATCGTTTCTACCGAGCGGATCGAGCCCGCTCCACGAAGAATGGCGGTGCCGGTTTGGGCCTCCCGATCTGCCGAGCAATTGCCGAAGCCCACGGCGGGAATATCGATGTCAAGAGCGCTCCGGGTGATGGCACGATCGTCACCGTAACGATGCCCGTTGACACTGCGACGGTTTGCTCGACGACGCGCACCACCCCCTCAGGTACGCGACAGTAACGCTTCATGAACCTCGTTCTGGGACCTGGGGAGTCCCCCAATGCTGTTGACTTAAGCGGGCACCATGTTCGGGGTTGGTCTTGGCGAAAACTCCGGCGTGAGTCGGTCGCTTTCTTGATTGAATCGCGAGGCGAAAACCGCTATAATTCATGCGTGAAACGTGCTACGAGACCTGTTGGGTGCGGACGAAAAGAGTGCGAAGAATTCCACAAGAGGAGATAGCTATGGCACAGGACGTGCGTGAAATTTGCGGGCCAGACCAGCGGATTTCTTGAGAATGTTCTTACTTTCTTTTCCAGCGGTAT
>JAJDDR010000223.1 GCA_029260255.1 Phycisphaerae bacterium | reverse complement strand
TGGCTCGTGACCGCCGTCCCCCGTTTGTTCGCGATGATCATGCGCACAATGCAGCAAGGCGCGCTGCAAAGCTACGGAACGTCGATGGTCCTCGGGTTGGCGGCAATACTGGTCCTCGTCATGTGGGGTATGAACCCGTAGTGTTCGCGCGACCCAACCGAGCCGCGCCCGTAAGGAAGCGGAAAGCGAATAGTGACAATCAGCAGAGGTAGCACAACGTGACTGACTGGACGCTGACAATGCTGATCTTCTCGCCGTTGATCGGCGTGTTGTTCCTGACGTTCATCGACGCCGGCGACTTCAAGCGACTGCGGCTGATGGCCATGGTCACCTCCATCGCCACGCTCGCGTTCGCCATCGTCACCGCCGCCGAATTCTATCGACAGGCCGACAGCGGAAGCTGGGCAGGCTACCAACTCGAATCGAAAGCCGCCTGGCTCGCCGATGACATCGCCGGAACCGCGGTCGACATCAACTACCACGTCGGCATCGACGGTGTCAGCCTCTGGCTCGTGATGCTCACCGCTTTTCTCATGCCGCTGGCCATCCTCGGCAGCTTCTCCGCCATCCGCGATCGAGCCCGCGAATACTACGCCCTGATGCTCCTGCTCGAAGTGGGCATGCTCGGCGTCTTTTGTTCTATGGACTTACTGCTCTTCTACGTCTGCTTCGAGTTCACTCTGGTACCGCTCTACTTCCTCATCGGAATCTGGGGCGGACCGGAGAGACGCCGCGCCGCCAACAAGTTCTTCATATTCACACTCGCGGGCAGCGTCCTGACATTCGCCGGCGTCCTCTATCTCGCATACTACGCCTACGCCAACGGACCCAACCAGGTCTTCACCCTCGACATTCAGGCACTCACACAGATGGGGCAGTCCTACGCCATCCCATTCGGAATCCAGTGGTGGCTCTTCATCGCCTTCGCCGCCGGGTTCGCCATCAAGGTGCCGTTCTTCCCGGTACACACTTGGCTGCCCCTCGCACATACCGAGGCCCCCACCGCCGGAAGCGTCATTCTCGCCGGCGTACTGCTCAAACTCGGCACCTACGGCTTCCTTCGCCTCAGCCTGCCCATGCTGCCCGACGCATCACTCTACTTCGCGCCCGCGATGGCCACCCTCGCGGTGGTTGGGATCATCTACGGCGCCCTCTGTGCCTGGGTCCAGACGGACATCAAGAAACTGGTGGCCTACTCATCCGTATCACACCTCGGCTTCTGCATGCTCGGCATGTTCAGCATGAAGATGGCCGGCGCCACCGGCTCCGTCCTCTACATGATCAACCACGGACTCTCCACCGGCGCTCTCTTCCTCGTGATCGGAATGGTCTACGAGCGGTACCACACACGCGAAATGGAAAAACTCGGCGGGCTCGCCAAGCCCATGCCGTGGATGGCGTTCTTCCTCGTCTTCTTCACCCTCAGCAGCATCGGCCTGCCGGGGCTCAACGGCTTCATCAGCGAGTTCCTCGTCCTCGCCGGCACCGCGATCTCCGCGACGACGCTCGACGGCCACGAAAAAGGCCCGCTCGGTTACGGCTACGTCATCCCCGCGGCGCTCGGCATCATCCTAGGCGCCGTTTACATGCTCATGATGTGCCAGCGTGTCCTGTTCGGTCCCCTCCGTCAGCCGCCCAACACGCCCGACACCTCCGCCGGTCTCAAGCCCGATCTCACCCACCGCGAAAAGTGGGTGCTCGCCCCCATCGCCATCGCCTGCATCGTCCTCGGCGTCTGGCCCAAACCGGTCATCGAGTCCATGCAACCCGCGATCGCGCGAAACATCCTCCAGCAAGGGGGCACCGACTACTACACCGATAACTCCGGCGGGGACGCAACGACCGACGAAGCAGCGCTCGAAGTGGCTTGCCGTTTGGCGGGTCCAACGATTGACCTACCCGCCCCGGGCGCACCAGACGAGTCCCCACCCCAAACCACCACAACAACCACCCGCGGAGATCAACCCTCATGACCACCGCGATGTACCTCACCCAACTGTCGCCCGAACTGTGCCTGCTCGCCGGTGCCTGCCTCGTCTGGCTCTTCGGAGTCTCCAAGCACGCGGGCGTACGCTCCCTCATGGCGCCCTTCACGCTCCTCATCCTCGTCGCGGCCATGGTCTGCACCGCGCAGTTCGGCCGGCCCGGCTCTGCCGAGCAACCCGTAGGCTTGCTCTTCACCGACCTGGCCTACTATGTGCGATGGGCGACACTGAGCGTCGGCGCCCTGCTGCTGCTCGTGAATTGGCGAACCCCCGCCGACCGCGAACAAGGCGAGTTCTTCGGCATGATCCTCTGTTCGATGGCCGGCGTCATGCTCACCGCCTCGGCCAACGATCTGGTCGTGCTGTTCTTCGCACTCGAACTGGTCAGCGTCCCGACCTACGTACTCGTCGCCTTGAGCAGGACCGACTCCCGCGCCTCCGAAGCGGCCGTCAAGTACTTCTTCCTCGGCGCGATGTCCGCCGCCATCATGGTCTACGGTTTCAGCTTCCTCTACGGCGTCGGTGGAACGACCGTCCTCGCGGGCGCAGCCGGTCACACCCTTCAAGGTTACTTCACCGACGCCGGTGCCATGAGCAACTACGCCATCATCGGCCTCGTTCTCGCGTTCGCGGGTCTATCGTTCAAGGTAGCCGCCGTCCCGTTCCACGCCTACGTGTCCGACGTCTACGAAGGCGCGGCCTCGCCCGTGACGGCCTTTCTCGGATTCGTCCCCAAGATCGCCGGCTTCGTCGCCATGGCCAAGCTCATGAGTGTCTGCAACTGGCACTTGCCCGAACCCCTCGTCTGGATGCTCTGGATCGTCGCCGCGGTCACCATGACCGTCGGAAACGTCCTCGCCCTCCTGCAAACCAACGTCAAACGCATCCTGGCCTATTCCGGCGTCGCACACAGCGGTTACATGCTCATCGGAATCCTCGTCGGACCCACCTGGGGTGAAGGACCCATGCACGACGGCGTCGCAGCCGTCCTCTTCTACATCGTCGTCTATGGTGTGATGAACCTCGGCGCCTTCGCCGTCCTCGCGACGCTCAGCATCAAGGGTCGATCCGTCGAAACCCTCGACGACCTCGCCGGAATCTCTCGTAAGGCTCCCCTCGCCGCCCTGGCAATGGCCATCTGCACTTTCAGCCTCATGGGCTTCCCGCCGACCGCCGGTTTCATGGGCAAGGTCTATCTCTTCTCCGGAGCGCTCTCGACGGGCGAGCGGTCACTAGTCGTGCTGGCCGTCATCGCCGTCATCAACTCCGCCATTGGCGCCGCCTACTACCTGCGCATCGTCGCCGCCTGTTATCTGCGCGAACCGACCGCCGACCACCAGCGCACCGGCGGCATCGCCCCGCGCTTCGCCATTGCCGTCGCCGCCCTCGCCATGATCGCCCTTTTCATCCGCCCCATCGACCTCGTCACCCAAGCCAAGCACGCGACCCAGAGCATCCACACGCAATCATCATCCCTCGCCCAATCACCCCCCGCCCCCGTCAAGACCCTCACCGCCGCCAAGTAGTGCGGGTTCCACCCGCCGAAGCATGAGTTGTCATTCCGAGCGCAGCGAGGAATCCGGCCGCGAGTATCCGGGCTACCCAGTTCCTACCCGCCACGTAAGCTGGCACCGTACCGTACCTACCGTACCTACCGTACCGTACCGAACGACGTGATAGAAGGGTGCCACGGACGGAGCCCGAGGTGGTCGACCCATACGTGCCCTTGGCAGGCAGATGGGCTACATGCGATTATTCAGGCGTGGGTCACAAGGCCATAATGGAGAGAAGGAGTCTGGCGGTTTCCAATCGATCGACTTCCCTTGATGCGAATATCCCACTCTCCTTTCGTTCACACCGTTGCGGATACGACGTACTCGAAGAGTTCCTTCTTGGAGTTGCGTTTTCTTATTGCCTTTGCTGACACGTTCTTGAAGCCCAGGCGCTTCAGCATTTCAGCATATATCGATTCCACAGCAATCATTGTTTCGTAGAACTTGGAATTGCCCACTATGTAGTGAACTCTCCCTCCGCTCCTCATCACACTCCGCATGCTCGCTAGATGCGACCACATATCCACAAAGTACTTTGCGATGTACTGAGACAAGACGAAGCCATTCTTGTTTGTCGGGCGCGCTACTTCTTCAATCGCTGTTTCCAGATGCTTCGGAAAAAAGATGTCCTTCGGGCGCTGCCATTCGTTCAAACGGCTCGTTGCTACGCCCCATGTTCCGCCAATGGCCTCCCAATCCAATTCGCCCGCCTCCCGAGCTTCCTTGAGAAATCCGAGCCAGTACATGTATGGACGAAGCTCACGAATACATGACATCCTATTTGGATACGGTGGCGACGTAATCAAGAGATCGCAATCGCCGACTTCTGACTTCGCGAGATCACGTGAGTCGGCGTGTATGATGCGTGCCTTTCCACGGGGTTGGATTGCTGCGCCTTCTGCTACTGTAGCCACGTCCCGCAAGAAAACTGATTCGAACGTTTGCGAGTCTTGAAACAGCGTCAACTGGCCATTGTCTCTTGGTGGATCACGGAAGGACATCGACTGATGGTTGAACGCTGCATTTGATAGTTCGATAAGAGTTCGACAAAATGCCACATCAAGCAAACGCCGTACGGCGGGCTTACTATCTGTCGTCGCTAGTATCGTCGCGCGCAGTTGTTGCAGAAAAACTAATGCGTCATGTTCCCACCATCTATCGATATTAGCGAGGGGTGGTGCTGAGCAGTGTCGGCATTGGCAAGATCAAGTGAACGACTTATCTCGTAGAGCATGTCGATAGTACGGCGTTGAAATCGGGCCACCTTGAGTCTACCAAGCCAAACGAGGAAGGGGTTTATGTCACAAGCGATGGCATCGTATCCGCGATTCACGGCAGCCAATGGTGTTGTTGCGGTTCCTGAAAACGGATCGAAAACGCGCCTGCAATCCGGATGAGAGTCAAGAATCTGATCTACGAGTTTCAGGGAGTAGGCAGGGGTTAGTCGGAGCCAGCCATGCCGGCCGCGGCGGGCATTGTGCTTGTGGGTCAAGTCTGATCGCTGTCGGAGGGGTGTAATCATGCGCGTGTGCTCAGTAATTGATTCAGGACACTTGCGACAGCGGAGTGTATTGCCTTCTTGTTGCGCTCAAAGAATGCCGCAAGATCGAATCCCACGATTCGACGCATGAAAGAGTATGTTGATTGGAGCGGGTCATCCGTATCCAGCCTGCCCGTTAGAATCAACCACTGCGACTGGCGGTAACGAAGCGCAACATCGGGGTCGATTTGTGTTGATAAAACGAGAACACAGGGCATGTATGCTTGGGTATAGGCGGTAGCAGCATTTGAATATCGGCATTCTGCCGTTTGGCATCCTTGCTTTTGTACCCTTGCCGGATCTCAAAGACAGCACCTTTCAGTGACCGGGCGACAGCATCATCAACTCCGAGACCGGTGCACGCGTTTCGTAGCCAAGTCTTCACGCGGCGACGGTGCGATGATGGGACTTTGTCAAGCGGGATGCGTGCGTCGAGCGACAGCTTCCTTCGTCTGTTGCTCGCCGCGACCATTGTGTAAGACCAGTTCGCATCGGTGGCGGACAAACCAAGGTTGTCTTGGAGAATCGACCGTATGAGCCTCTCGGAACCGATTCCGATTTGGCGGTAGATGCTCGTCATGCCACCCGCAGCCTTGTGGGCGGCGTACATGAGAGGATGGTCGAGCCCAAACCACGAATAAAACGGGTCGGAGCGGTACAAACGCTGGAAGGCCGCTAGGTCTAGTCCCACCTTGTTGCCCTGCCCAAGCTTGGGCTTGTAGGATGCACAAACGCGGACAGCATCGAGTATCGTGGAGAGGTATTTCTTGTCGAGGTCCGTTTCCATGGCGTGAGATCATAAGGGATTGCGAGGTGCCCGTCTCGCCCGGCTCCCAGGTGTCGTCAAGATCGATGCCGACCGTGACCGCAAGTTCCAGGCGGGCATCGCAGAACCTCAAGCCCCAGGCTTCCGCCGAGGCGGAGCAGCGGTGCACGACGCGGGTCCGTGGACAACCATTAAATATCAGGTAGCTCATGGAAGAGGATGAAGAACTACAGCGGTTCCTCAAGGAGCGAGTAAGGACCATAGTCGAAGGCATCCAAGAAGGTGTGCGCCGCGAAGTGCAGCGCCTCCGCGAGATGAACCTCCCCGTCTACGTAGTAGTAGTGAGAGACGGTCGCGTCGTCGACATCACGCGCGAACCGCCAACAGACGACGACGCCCAGCATCGCAAGTAGGGTACGTTCTACCCGCCGAACAACTACGGCACGAGCACAACGCTCCCCCGCACCTGCCGCGAATCAACATA
>JAJDDR010000222.1 GCA_029260255.1 Phycisphaerae bacterium | reverse complement strand
CATATCTGCTATTCGCGATCAGAGGGTGGGGAGAACCATATCCAGGGCGCTTCGCGCGAGGGGAGAGAACCACATCCAGCGCTGATGCGCCAGGAGAACCAGAACCTCCGCTACCCCCTAAACCGCCAGAAACCCGCGCCTTTCAACCGCCGCTGACACGGGGATTTCGACGGTGACGCGGACGTGGATTTGCAGGATTTTGAAGTGTTTCAGGAGGCGTTCACGGGGCCGGACGAGTTGGTTCCGTAGGGCATCCGGACGACTTGGACCCGAAGGTGGAAAGGATGCGTTGTTCCGACGAGCCGGTGTGAACATGGTCGCGAACTCAGTGTGAGGTCGTGAATAGAAAAGTGGGCAGTGGCGGCGTGGCCCGCCACCGCTGCCCTGAGTGAGTCCCTGCCGCTTACGCGGTGGGGCATCAAGCAAGAGGATTATAGCATGTCAAGAGCCACAAGGAAAACAACGGTATTCGTGCGCGCGTTGCTAGCGAGCAGCGTGGTTATCGGGCTGGCACGGGCGGACGTAATCAACTGGACGTCGGACGTAAGCGGGATATGGAATGACCAAGACCACTGAAGACCACTGGGACGCCCTTCTTCCTCCCGGGCCGAATGACGACGCGAAGCATTTGGTGAAGCTGAATCACATTCAGGTGGCCGGGGACCGGTCGTGTCGGTCGTTTCGGGGTATGGGTGGGATCAAGACGAACAATGATCGGTTCGTGGTCGTCGAAGCGGGGAAGCTCTGGACAATCGGGGGCGGGGGGCTCAGGGCGGAGGCGGGGAGCGACGCGAACTTCGTCGTCAAGCTGGAGAACGGGCTGGATGATCAGAACCGGACGCGGGTCACGGGCGGGGGCGCGACGAAGGAGATCGACTTCATCCCGGGCGACAAACAACGCGGGAGTTACATCGACATCACGTCCGCGTTCATACTGATTGACAGCACGATTGCGCTGTCCAACAACGTGACGTTCAGCAATACAGTGGCTGGGGGCGGGATCCGCGATACAAGCATCGCAGTGGGCAACGACGCTGTTTTCGATATTTTGGGTGCTGTGACTGGGCCGGGGGACCATACCGTGGGCTGTAGCTTCGGGAATCGGGGGAACATCACCGTTGCCGGGGACATCAGCGGCGTGGACATGGCGTTCGGAACATCGTCGGCCCAGTCGGAGGCTGACAGAACGTTTGTGACGCTGGAAACCGTCGGGATCCCCAATGACATTGCGGATGACTGGACGCTCCGTGGATACGCTTCCGTCGACGCAAACTCGTGTCTATTCGCATGTATCGAGGACTTCGCGGGACAGGGCGCAAACTACGTGCTGCAGAATCATGTCGAGATGACGATCGGGCGGTGTCTGCACGACTGGGTTGAGTACTGCGATGGAGGTACCGGCGGTTTCCCCGAGGGCGATACGCTCCAAACGTCGGTTGTCGGAGGGACGTGGATCGTGAAGGACAGTGCGTCTTTGGAGGCAGAAGGGGTTGTACTCAGGGGCTATTGGACGGTTCAGGACGCGGCGGATGTTGACATCAGCGCCCGACTTGCTCCGGATGCACTGACGGTTGATGGAGCGTTCGTCACGTGCGCCAGTTTGGGCCATAGCTCCCTGAACTCGGATATCGCAATCCGAAACGGGGGCAATCTGAATGTAGATTTCACGTCGATTCACCCCGGGACGAGAGAGGGCCTCGACGTGAACTCGACTCTTGTTTATGACGGAGCCGGAAACCGCTACACGGCCGGGGGCATTGTCACGCTCGGCGGCTCGCTTGCGAAGGAGGGTGGAACGCAAACCTGACGTTGGAAACGCAGAAAGGACTGGTGGTTACGTCGGAGGTTTTCACCATCTCGGACCCGCCACTCGCCTTCGACAGCGAGGGCGTATCGGTTGTCTTCACACCGACGACTTACGCACCGATCCTCGAAGTGTTCGCTCCGGACTGCGCGGGGAGCAATCCGGGGAACGTGTTGTTCACGGACTCGCCGTGTGTTCGGCGTTGGCAGGCGCTCACCGTTGATTCCGGGCAGACCGTTACGTTGGAGAACAACTACGCGAGTCCGCCGATTACGTGCACTGGAACCAGCTGCGCTGGGGCGGAGGTCCCGGAAGCCCTGTACGTCAGCAAGCTCGATGTCGCCTCGGGCAGCGTCTTGCAGGTGAGCGGGTTGAATGTCTATTACACGGGTAAACTGGGCACTGAGGGAACCATCCTGGATGGGAGTTCGCCCTATACGCCGACGAAGCTGACGCCGACCTTGTACGGCAACTTCAACGAGACGATCATGGTCGGGACAGACGGCGCGGATGTGGCTCGCTTCAACGATGCCTATTGCTCGCTGTCGGGTGGAACCGATTACGACCCTCTCGTGGATTGGAACTGTGACACCAAGATAGATGCCGAAGATCGCGATCAGTTCATCCTGAACTGGCCCGCCGCCGGGATCGTGGACGAGTGCCCTTGCATACTGAACAACTGCCCGTAGCGGACCGCCTTCGGTTGAGATCGTCGCAAGCACGCAGACCCCGGTTTCCGTGGAATGTAACGCAAACTCGTGACGGAATCGGCAGGGCATTCGTGCAGCGTCCGGCCCGGTTAGGCGAGACTCGCGCCGGTCCCTAGCGCGCCCCGACCGAGGTTGACGTCGATCGGCGCAGAGCCCGCCTTCCCGACGGCTGCACCGCCTTGGTCACACCCGCGGCGCGGACTGAATCGCCGTCCGGTTTGACACGGCTGGCGCGTGTCTCTACGATCCCCGGCATGCGGCGGTCGTTGGAATGTACGCCCGTCAGACGATTGAAGGATTCAGGAACCCGGTGATATGAAGCGGACACTGCGTGGCTTGGCGTGCGTCGGACTTGGTGGCGCCATCTTGATGTCGGCCGGCTGCACCGGTCGGGCGATGGCGAACACGGCGTACGTCGGGAAGATAATCATGATGCGGCACGACCTCGGCCCGACGACGACTCAATCGACCGGCGATCACCTCCATTCGATCAACGCGTCGATCGAGCTCGATCAACGGGCGTTCTTCGATGATCTGGACATGCTGTACCAGACCGAGCGGCCCACGCGCCTGACGCGCTGGACCGAGCGATAGGGTACTTTCGCGACGACTGCCGCAGCCGCCTTCGGCGCGCGAATCCGCGCATGTCGAAGGCGTTTGTGTGCGCGGCGCGCGCTACCGGGTGTGACCATGGCGTTCATCAGGCTGATCGAACTCGACAGATGCGCCGTCGGTCGCGGGACGTTCGTGGAGTGCGATGGGCGGGAACTGGCTGTGTTTCGCTTCGCCGACCGACCGGAAGTTCTGGTGATCGACAACGCCTGTCCGCACGCGAGCGGTAATCTGTCCGGCGGCGAGGTTCGGGGGCGCGTCGTGATCTGTCCGTGGCACGATTGGGCGTTCGATCTGACGTCCGGCACGTGCGTCGACGCGCCCGGGGCAAGGGTTCTCCGGTACGCGGTCGAGCTACGCGACGGAGTTGTCTTTGCCGATCTCGACGCCCCGACGTAGACTCAGCTGAAGCCTCAGCCGGGAGAACCACATGAGCGGGACCATAACATGTCCGAACTGTGACTTCGCGTTCGAGATGAGCGAGGTCATGTCCGCCCAGCTTCGCAGCGGTATTCGCCGCGAGCTGGAGCAGGAGGTCGATTCCAAGAAGAAGCAGCTCGCCGATCGCGAACGCGAACTGAAGCAGCGCAGCCGCGAGCTCGAAGAGGCCAAGCAGGCGGTTGAGGACCGGGTTCGCGCGCAGGTCAAGTCCGAGCGCGAGAAGCTGATCGTCGAAGCCCGCGCGAAAGCCGGCGAGGAGTTGGCGGTTGAATTGCGGGACCGCGACCAGCGCGAAACCGAGCTGCGCGCGAAGCTCAAAGAGACCCAACAGAACGAGCTCGCGCTGCGCAAACGTGAGCGCGAAATGCAGGAAGAAAAGGAGGTCTGGGAGCTTCAAAAGACGCGCGAGGTCGAAGCCGAGCGGATCAAGATTCGCGACGCCGCCCGCAAGCAGGCCGACGAGGACAGCCAGCTCAAGCTCAGAGAGAAAGACCACCAGATCGAGGGCATGCGAAAGCAGATCGACGATCTCAAGCGTAAGTCGGAGCAGGGTTCGCAGCAGACGCAGGGCGAGGTGCAGGAACTGGCGCTCGAGGATCTACTGCGGCAGAAGTTCCCCACCGACAGCATCGACGAGGTCGGCAAGGGCGTGTCGGGCGCGGACGCGCTTCAGTCGGTACGCACACCGGGCGGCGCCGACGCGGGCTCCATCCTCTGGGAGTCCAAGCGAACCAAACGCTGGTCCAACGACTGGCTACCCAAGCTGCGAAAGGACCAGCGCGAGGCCAAAGCCAACATTGCCGTGATCGTCAGCGCGGTTCTGCCCGACGATGTCGATACGTTTGAGATGAAAGATGGCGTGTGGGTGTGCGGTTGGTCGTTCGCGCCGGCGTTGGCTTCGGCATTGCGTGCGGGTCTGTTGGAGACCGCGTCGGCACGGCGCGCCATGGTAGGCCGGCAGGACAAGATGGAGCAGGTCTACAGTTACCTTGCCAGCCCCGACTTCCGAAACCGCGTGACCGGGATCGGCGAAGCGTTCGTGACCATGCAACAGGATCTGGCCAAGGAGAAGCGGGCGATTCAGACCCAGTGGGCCAAGCGCGAGAAGCAAATCGAGCAAGCCCTGGCGAACACCGTCGGCATGTACGGCGACATGCAGGGCATCATCGGCGGCGCGCTGCCTCAGATCGACGGGTTTGACCTGCGCATGTTGGAGTCTCAACCTCAGCAGTAGGGGCGCCGCTGGCGGCAAGTGTGTGGCACCGGTTTTCAACCGGTGGAATCGAGCCGAAGGCAGCGTGTCCCTCTCGCCCAACGTGTCATGGCGCGTATAATACCGCCGCGAGGTGAGCCAGCTCATGACTGCAACGAGAACCGCCCTTGTCACCATACTTTTCGCTGTCGCGGTGCCCGGCTGCGTGACGCACGGGGTTCGCGTCACCGCGTACCTCTCGCACGACCTGCCGTTTCCGACGACCGCCGGCGACATAGCGGTCGTGGTCGGCTCCGACCCCGACGAGCCCTTGCTCGAAGCGGAGGTCGCGCGCAAGGTCGAACATCTCGTACGCAAACACGGGTTCACGCTCGCTGCCGAGGACTCCGCCGCCTACGTTCTGACCTGCTGGGTCAGCATCGACGACGGCTTCGCCGCGACCGAGTCGGAGTATGCCTTCCGCGGCTCACGTTTCGCCACGACCTACGTCTATTCGGGACGAGGGCACTGGGGCGGCGTGGCGCTGGGTGTGCCGGCCGTGGCGTACGAAGTGCCGCAAACGACGATCTACTACAAGCGCTTCCTCGGTCTGACGCTGTACGATCGGCCGCGATGGACCGCAGCCACCAAGGAGAACGTCGGCGACGCCGCGATCTGGACCTGCACCGCCGAGAGCATCGGCACGAGTTCCGACCTACGCAGTCTGGTCAACTTCCTGCTTGCCGGCGCTTTCGAGCAATTCGGAGTCGACACGGCGCAACAACTTCGCATCAAGTACGCCGTCGACGATCCCGACGTGTTGGATATCGCCCGCGCCGGCCGACGGCATTCCGTCGAGGCTACTCAGCCCGTCGTCGCCCGACCCTTGTCGAGTCCAGAGGACAGAGACTCAGATGAACCCGCGAAAACCCCGAGTCCTTGACGTCGGCAACTGCGACCCCGACCACGGAGCGATGCTCCGCCTGCTTGCCAACTTCGACGCCGATGTCGTCCGCGTCATGTTCGTCGATGAAGCCGTCGCTGCGATGGCTGAGGAGAGGTACGACCTTGTCCTGGTCAACCGCCTGATCTTCGCCGACTCGTCGGACTCGCTGCCATTGATCGAACGCATGCGGGCCGACGATCGCTTCCGCGCCGTCCCCGTCATGATGATCAGCAACTTCGACGACGCCCAGGACCGAGCCGTCGCCGCCGGTGCCGTACGCGGTTTCGGCAAGTGCGACCTCGCCGACGGCAAGACCATCGAGTTGCTCGAGCCGTATTTGAACTCGAACGAACCGGCGAGTTGAGCGCATCACGCGGGTTGATCGTCGATCACCTCGACGTTCGGGTAGTTCCCGTAGCGCGCCGCTTCGCGGCGCGCCTCTTCCAGATCGTCGGCGTAGATCCTGAACTGCCGGACGGGCCCGGGTTTCTTCTCACCGTGCTGTGTAAACTTGAAGAGAATGATATACATTTGCTGCATGATCCTTGTTTGCCTCGACCGTTCGGCAGGCACAGGATCGGCAGCATACCAGGGCGACTTCGCTTTGATCAACCGGACCCGCGGGGTGTTATCGAACCTTGCCGCTCAGCAGGCTCATCCGCCCGCCGGTTACACGGATGTTGCGCGGCGGGAGACTTCCCGTGTCGCCACCGGCGTTTGAGAGCGGTATCATTGATGACGGCGGAGACAACTCGCGCGCTGGGCAGCCCGGAAACTCCGCGCCAAAGGTGATCCCGATGGCCGCAAGAAAGATCGTAGTTGTCGAAGACGAGGAACCCATCCGGCGGGGCGTGATCGATGCGCTCGAATTTGCCGGCTACGACGCTGTCGAAGCGGCGGACGGCGAAGCGGGTCTCGCGGCGGCCCGCAGCTCGGATGCCGACCTCGTGCTCCTCGATCTGGCGCTTCCGAAAATGGACGGCTTCGACGTGCTCGCGGCCCTGCGCCGGACGCATCCGACCCTTCCGGTTATCATACTGACGGCGCGCGGTTCGGAGGATGATCGCGTCCGCGGGCTCAAGCTTGGCGCCGATGACTACGTCGTCAAACCGTTTTCGGCGCGCGAGATGTTGGCCCGGGTCGAGGCCGTGTTGCGGCGCTGTCCCGATCGCCCGCACCCGATTCAATCCATCGCCTCCGGCGGGCAGACCATCGACTTGTCCCGGTCGGAGGTCCGGTTTGTCGACGGCGGCGTTGCCGTGCTCTCGGAGATGGAGACCGAGATCCTCCGCTACCTCGCGACCAACGCCGATCACGTGATATCCAGGGACGAGTTGCTCGCCCGCGTCTGGGGTATAGACGATCAGCACCTGGAAACGCGGGCCGTCGATATGCACATCACGCGCCTGCGAAACAAGCTCGACCCGCCCGGCAGCGACGCCAAGGTCGAGTGGATCAAGACCGTGCGCGGGAAGGGTTACATGCTCGGCAACGGCATCGCGGTCACACGCCGCGACGTGAGCAAGGAGCGGTCATGACCTTCGCCAGCCGCAACGTGCGTTGGGCGCTGGTAGCCTACGGGCTCCTGGCCGTGCTGATCCTGGGCGGCGTTACCTGGGGGACGATCCTCACCAGCAAGGTCGCCGACCTGCAGCAGAAGCAGACCAACATCGTCCACGAGAACGACTTCAACAACACCATAAACAGCGCCGCCCAGCGCATGGAGAATCTCTTCTCCTTCACGCTCTTGAGCGAGGCGTCGCGCCAGTACTACGACTACTCCACCTACAGCAACCCCACGCTCTATCACCTCGACGGAACCAAGGTCGCCGTCGATACCTACGTGCAGCCCTCGCCGCTGATCAATCAGGAGTTGGATCCGTGGATCCGCCTTCATTTCCAAGTCCACTCCGACGGCATCTGGCAGAGCCCGCAGGTCTCGTCCGGCGAACGATTCTCGACCGGCGCCGAAATCCCCATCATCGACCGCATCCTGAGCGTGGAGCGCGCCGGGGCGCTCGCCAGACTGCAACAGAGCGTCACCTACGAACAACTCGTCGCCAAGCGAAGTGCCTACAGCCAGTGGGCCTACGGACGAGATCACGCGATCACCGAGCCCACCAACTGCATCGCCACGATCTGCCTCAAGCCCAGGCACCAGGAATATCGCCACCGAGCCAAGAACCTACGCGACGCCCAACTCCGACTCGTCCCCCCCGAACTGTGCGAAGAGCCCGCCATCAAGCAGGACAACGGGCTGGACCACTCACGGGAAGGGATTCCCGACGATCCTCACATCCGGTTGACGCTGTCGCCCATGAGCGCGATCTGGCTGGATCCCGACGAGTCAGGCCGGGAGCAGCTCGTGCTGCTGCGATCCGTCAGCACGGACATCCAGGGCTGGGACGCGATCCAGGGAGTACTCCTGGACTGGGATATTCTAAAACGACGGCTCCTCGAGGAAGCGGGGAACGACCTGCCGCCCGACGCCGATCTGGTCGCCGTGCGCGATGAGGACGCCGCCAAGCACAAGTGGCTGCTCGCGATGCTGCCCGCGGCGATCGAGGTGCCGCCGCTCACCGCCTCGCAATTGCCCAGAGCGTCGACTTTCACGCTGATCGGAGTCGTGTGGTGCGCCGCCGTGGCGATCCTCGGAGGTGTCGGCTTGGGCATTCGCAACGTGCTCGCACTGGCCGAACGAAGGACGCAGTTCGCCTACGCCGTGACACACGAACTGAGGACGCCACTCACCACCTTGCGCTTGTACTCCGACATGCTCGCGGGTGGGCTCGTCAAACCGGCCGACCGCGATCGTTATGTCCAGACCATGAACGCCGAGTCCGAGCGACTTTCCGACCTGGTCGACGAGGTCCTCGAATACGCCCGCGTTGAAAACCACAAGGTAACGCTCGACGTCCAGCCCGTGACCGTCGCTGGATTGCTCGAAGCGGTTCGCGAGCACTGCGAGGATCGTTGCACAAAGGCCGGAAAGGAGCTCGTCCTCGAAGTCAACGGGCTGGCGGAAAAGACCATCCACACCGACCCGCAACTCGTCAGGCAGGTCGTGGCGAATCTCGTAGATAACGCCTGCAAACACTCGCGCGACGCGGAAGACCCGACCATCACCGTTCGCGCCCTGCAGCAGCACGGCAACCGTGTCAGTATCGACATCGAGGACGCAGGACACGGAATCGACGCCGGGCAGAGGCATTTGATATTCAAGCCCTTCAGACGCGGGCGTGACAACGACACACGGCGCCCCGGTGGCATCGGTCTGGGGCTCGCGCTGGCACGAAGCTGGTCGCAACTGCTGAACGGGAAGCTGGAGTTGGTCAACACCCAGGCCGGCGCCACCGGCGCCTGCTTCAGGCTCACGATCCCGGCTTCACGCTGACGGGTCACTCGTCGTTCACGTCGTCCGGTGCGTCCGTTGGCTTGTTGATGTGCTCGGCACGATCGGCCACGCGGCGGTAGCCGAGGTAGTGGACGATTTCGAAGATCTCGGACCAGCTAGGAAACGGGCGCTCATTGATCCGCTTGTATTCGTCGACGGTCATGACGAATTCGAGCAGCTCGCCGCTCATCTCGCCTTCTTCCGCCTCCTTGCGGATTTCGCCGCGCCGTCTGCCCGGTCCACGACGCCGGTCCAGCCCGACGCGACGGTCGCCCCGGTCGCTCAGGGCTCGACGTTCGGCCGAGCGCCGGTTGCCTTGCGCTTCACGCTCCGTCTGAGTTTCACCGCGCCCTTCGCTCATCAGTGCCCCGCCTTTCGTTGGTTAGGTTTCCGCCCTTGCTCTTTGCGTCCATCTTCCGGACACCCGCTGTCTGTTGTCAAGTATTGTAATCATCGGCGTGACTGCCTCGATCTTTCGCGGTATCATCTGCGAAGTACGCAAAATCACCCGTGCGGCTTCAAAACCGCATCATGGAGGCGACCGAGGCATGTCTGAGGTCAACACAACACCCGACGGCGATCCCCAGGCGGAGTCGGCCGAGAGCCCCGCCGACGCCCTCCGCAGTGACCGGTCGACCGGCGATCAACCGGAAAGCACACCGGAGCAAACGCTCTGGACCGACAGGACCAACTGGAAGCACTTCGCCGGGACGCTCATCGCCTATGGAGTCCTGTCGCTTGCGCTTGTCGTCGTCACCATCGCCTGGTTGCCCGACGGATGGGGCAAGTGGGTGACCGGCGCGATTCTCATCGCCGGCGCCGTCCTGGCGAGCAAGACCGCGATCACCATCCTCAGCACGAGATACACGCTCACCAGCGAGAGGCTGTTTGTCGAGCGTGGCCTGATCAGTCAGACCAAGGACCAGACCGAGCTCATCCGCGTCGACGATGTGCGCGTTCGCAAGACCCTGTTCGATCGCATCTTCGACCTCGGAAACGTGGACGTTTTCTCGACGGACCAATCCGACAAAGCGACCACGATCGAAGGCGTCGCCGGCGCCGACGGCGTCGCCGAACTGGTGCGCAATCACATGCGCTCCGCGCGCAAGAAATCGCTCTTCATCGAGAACCTCTAGTCCCAAGGCCAGCGTAGTTTGATCGCTTTTGTCCAAAAAAATACTCGAAATGCCTACCCTGTGAGTACCGACTTGTGCGGGCCGGGAGGTCAGGCAGCAAGGCGGATTCCTTCGGTTCTTTTCGCTGACGCATCCCCAGGGACGGGCGAGGGCTTTCGGGGACATGTGGAAGGCCCTGGTGCGGACCATGATCGAGGTGAACGACAATCCAGTAATCGCGTTTGCCATCGAGAAGACGGACCGAATCGTCACCGCGGACAACATGAAGCTGCTGTCGCCCGAGGACCTGGCCGAGTGGGAGGCGGCCTGCGACGAGTTCGAGGGCATGACCGCCGACGATCAGCAAGCCTGGCTAATGCGGTGTTTTTGTCACGGGGCAACCTTCCGGCAATCCGTAGCCTCCGTCGGTGATTACGATGTCATCCGGTGATAGGCCCTCTATTATCTGTATGTACCCTCGCGTGTCGGCGCCGATGGTCACCTGGACTTCGTAGGCTTTGTTGTTGCGGACGACGTGTAAGACCGATGTTCCCTCACGGTCTGCCACTGCGGAGGTGGGGACAACGATCGCTTGTTCGATCGGTGGCAGCCAGACGCGAACTCTGCACGCGAGTCCCGGTCTCAGGAGTCCTTCTACGTTCTGTAGGGTAGCGAATGCCGACACGTCTCCAGTGTTCGGATCGGCTTCACCGCTGAATCGCGTGATCCTGCCCTCGAAGCGCTCCTCTCGAAGCGATGGGATCCTCACTTCCGCGCGCGCACCCCGCTTCACACTCGACAAGTACCCGCTCGGCACGCGAATCCGAACGAAGACCTCCGACAGGTCTACAACGGTCGCTAGTCGATCCGACTGTGCAACATGCATGCCGTGGCGAGCCAGCAGTTGGGTGACGACACCCTCAAAGGGGCTGGAAATGCTGCAGAAGTCCATGGCCAATTGGGCACGGACCAGCTCGGCCTGAGCAACGTCGAGCTGCGCTCGGGCTTCGGCGATCGTTTCAGGACGCGTCCCGATTTGGTAGAGATCGAGCTTGGCGGCGGCCGCGGCATACGCAGCTTCATCTCGCCGCATCATGGATTTCAGTTTTTCGAATTCGACGTTGGAAACCTCGTTTTCTTGATGCAGCTTGGTTGTGGCGTCCACGCGCAGACGCAGCGAT
>JAJDDR010000221.1 GCA_029260255.1 Phycisphaerae bacterium | reverse complement strand
CGTCATCGAGATGAAGATCGAGCCGAAAACCAAGGCCGACCAAGAAAAGATGGCTCTCGCTCTCAACGAGATGTCGCTGGAAGACCCTTCGTTCTCCGTGTCTGTTGACCAGGAATCTGGCGAGACGATTCTCAAGGGTATGGGCGAGCTTCACCTCGACATTAAAGACGATATTCTGCGCCGCACCCACAAGGTCGATGCAAACACCGGCGCTCCGCAGGTTGCTTATCGCGAGACTTTGGCCAACCCGTCCGAGATCGACTACACGCACAAAAAGCAGACGGGTGGTACGGGCCAGTTCGCTCGCGTCAAGCTGCGGCTTGAGCCGAACGAAACCGGTGGCGGCAATGTGTTCGCAACGGAAATCGTCGGGGGCGCGATCCCGAAGGAATACATTCCCGGCGTCGAAAAAGGCATCAAGTCCGTTTGGGACACCGGCGTTAAGATCGGCTTCCCGATCGTTGACATGAAGGTGACGCTGTATGACGGCGCCTACCACGAGGTTGACTCCTCCGCGATCGCCTTCGAGATCGCCGGTCGTGCGGCCATGCGTGAAGGCTGCGAAAAAGGCGGCATCAAGCTTCTCGAACCGATGATGGACGTCGAGATCGTGACGCCGGAAGATTTCGTCGGCGGCATCATCGGCGACGTCAACTCACGGCGCGGTCAGATCCGCTCGCAGGATCTGCGCGGCAATGCCGTGGTCATCAAAGCCTACGTCCCGCTCGCCAACATGTTCGGATACATCAATACCCTCCGTTCAATGTCGACAGGACGAGCCAACTACTCAATGCAGTTCGCGCATTACGCGGAAGTCCCCCGCGCAGTGGCCGACGAAGTGCGAGCGAAATACGCGTAGGACCGGTACGGGCCGCATCCGCCCCTCGGGGTTGGGCGGCCGGCCGGGCTTACAACAGTTGAATCCGATTGGCAGGCGCGAGCGCGCGGATTGCCAGACAATGCAAAACACGGAGAGCCGCGATCATGGCCAAGGCAAAATTCGAGCGGAACAAGCCTCACTGCAACATCGGTACGATTGGTCACGTTGACCACGGCAAGACGTCATTGACGGCAGCGATCACGAAGGTTCTTGCTGAGACGGGCGGGGCGACGTTTTCGGCCTACGACCAGATCGACAAGGCGCCCGAAGAGCGCGAGCGCGGCATCACGATCTCTACGGCTCACGTTGAGTACGAAACCGAAGCCCGCCACTACGCACACGTCGACTGCCCCGGGCATGCTGACTACGTCAAGAACATGATCACGGGTGCAGCGCAGATGGACGGCGCGATCCTTGTTGTGTCGGCTGCCGACGGCCCGATGCCGCAGACGCGCGAGCACATCCTGCTTGCCCGCCAGGTCGGCGTGCCAGCACTCGTTGTGTTCCTGAACAAGGTTGACATGGTCGATGACGCCGAGCTTCTGGAGCTCGTTGAGATGGAAGTTCGCGAACTTCTCTCAAGCTACGACTTCCCCGGCGACGACATCCCGATCACGAAGGGTTCGGCCCTGGCAGCGCTTGAAGACAAGACGCCCGAGATCGGCCACGACGCCGTTCTGGCTCTGATGAAGACGGTTGACGAGTACATTCCTCAGCCTGAGCGTCCGAAGGACCAGCCGTTCCTGATGCCGATCGAAGACGTGTTCTCGATCTCGGGCCGCGGCACGGTTGTGACGGGCCGCATCGAGCGCGGGATTGTTAAGGTTGGCGAGGAAGTCGAGATCGTCGGCATCCGCGACACGCAGAAGACGACGGTGACGGGCGTTGAGATGTTCCGCAAGCTGCTCGATCAGGGCGAAGCCGGCGACAACGTTGGCGCGCTGATCCGCGGCATCGGTCGTGAAGACGTTGAGCGCGGTCAGGTTCTGTGCAAGCCGGGTTCGATCAAGCCACACAAGAAGTTCAAGGCTGAGGCTTATATCCTGACGAAGGAAGAAGGCGGCCGTCACACACCGTTCTTCACGAACTACCGTCCTCAGTTTTACTTCCGCACGACGGACGTGACGGGTGTTGTGTCCCTGCCGGAAGGCACGGAGATGGTGATGCCTGGCGACAACATTGCGATGGACGTTGAGCTGATCACGCCGATCGCGATGGAAGAAAAGCTGCGTTTCGCGATCCGCGAAGGCGGCCGCACGGTTGGTGCCGGCGTCGTCTCGTCGATCATCGAGTAAGGCGACTTTCCGCTCACGGCAGGCCCGCGCCAATGGCGCGGGCCACCGCTGGGGCGGTGCAATTCGCTCGACACGCGGCAAGCCCGTACCTTCGTTTGGCCCGACCAATGGACCAGCGGTGACATCTTCTGGCTCATCTGCGAGGGCAACGCATGAGAGGCTTGCGCTGGGCGATCAGTGTTCCTGTTGGACTGTTCCTTCTGGTGCTGGCGTCCTGCCAGATCGCCTATCCGACCCACACATTCCGTTACCGGCTAACAGTCGAAGTCGACACACCTCAGGGTCTCAAGACTGGTTCAAGTGTCATCGAGGTCAAGTGGAAGCGCAAACCTCCATTGGGAGAGGCATTCTCGGGCGGTCTGCCGTGGAGCGAAAAGGTGCGCGGGGTCGCGCCGATCGTCGATCTTGGGTCGTATGGAACACTGATTGCATCGATGTGGCTCCTAGATCGGATCGCAATTCACAATTGGGCTGCCGGCGCTCCTACGACTGCCTATTCGGGAAAGGGGCCCGAGGATTTCACTGGGCGCGAACCTCAAGTCCAACTGACTGATCGGCGCCTCCCCCAGTTTGTATGGTACCCCGCGAACGATTACAGTCCCTATGCTGCAAAAGTTGTTTTGCCGGAAGCATTCTCACAATCGATCGGTGGTGGTGTACGGCTGCATAGAGTGACCATCGAGCCAACGCGCGATCCGGTTGTGGAGCGGCTGGAACCAAGGCCTGAATGGCTCGCCAAACTCTACAGTCATTTGGAGCGTTATCGGAATACGCCGCGGCAGGACAGGAAGCTCATTCCGCTTCGCGCGTACAATTTGCAACCAAACTCTGTTCAATCCGATTGG